>CANQDO010000025.1 GCA_947593355.1 uncultured Clostridia bacterium
ATTTTTGCTATAATATTTCTTGGAAATACATTAATTGCTGTATTATAATCGGTAACTTCCATATTATAAATTCTTCTTGCTGCTTGCAATTGATTTTCCATTTTAGTTATAGATTTTTGCAAATTTAAATATTGCTCACTTGCTTTTAATTCCGGATAATTTTCAATAACTGCTATTAATTGTTTGCACTCATTATTTAGTTTTTCACCATCCTGCAAACTTTTTTCTTTATTATATTTTTCTCTTAATTCTGCAATTTCAGTTAATATTTTTTCCTCATAATTTGTATACTCTTTTACTATACTTACAAGGTTTGGAATCAAGTCAAACCTTTGTGTTAAATATACATCTATTCCAGATTCTGCTTGTTTTACTTTATTTCTTAACTTAATTAATTTATTATACTGTACTAATATTACTATTAATATTACAAATATTATAATTCCTAAAAAAATAATAACCTCCATTGGTATTTTCCTTTCTATAAATGTACTATGATTTAATTTTATATTAAAATATATAATTTGTAAATGTATTTTTGCAAACAAAAAAGGAATAAAATATAAACTTTATTCCTTTTAAAATTATTAATATAATTTTGCAAAACATTATGCCTCTGGCTCTACTAGACCATAATTTTTATTATCTTTTAGTCTATAAATAACATTTACTTTTTCTGTATCTATATTAATAAATGCTAAAAATGTATTTTGTGGTTTACTTTGTAACTCTAATTTTGCGTCTTCTGGAGCCATTGGTTTTATTTCATAATAAATTGTCTTTATTATTTCATTTTCTATTTCTGGCTCAGCTCCCATAGTTTTGGCTACTTCTTTTGTTCTTATAGATTCTGTCATATTTTGTTTGTCATTCTTTGTTTTTGTTTTTCTTATTTGACCTTCTAATATATCAATATCTTTATCTATTGATGCATATAAGTCTTTGTGTGCAGTTACAGCTCTGTAAACATTTCCTGCTCCTATTACATGTAATTCTGCAACTTGTTCTTTTCCTTCTGATTTTATTGTTGCCGTTACATCAAGATCATCTCCAAAATATTTTACTAATCTTTCGCTTTTTCTTTCAATATAATCTTTTATGGCATCTGTTGCTTTAAGTTCCTTCCCTGTTATTTTTACGTTCATAAAAATCGCTCCTTTCATTTTGTTCTTTCGTTTTTCTTTTATTGTATTTACATTATATATTGTTTATAATATTTTTGCAAATTTTTTTACAATTTTTTTTATTTTTACATTAATATTGTGACTTGCAAATGAAAATGTCCCAATTTTTTTTTATTTTTGCACGAATATCTTGCAAAATTTATAAATTTATGGTAGAATTTTATTTGCTATATTAGTAACTTAAAGGGAGGTGCAAAAATGCCAAATATTAAATCAGCTATAAAAAGAGTTAATGTAATAGAAAAGAAAACATTAAGAAATAATATGATTAAGTCAAGCTATAAAACTTCTGTTAAAAAGTTTGAACAAGCTATTGAAGCAGGAAATATAGAAGACGCTAAAAAATTATTTGTAGAAGCTACTAAAAAAATAGATCAAGCTTGTACAAAAGGCGTTATAGTAAAAAATACTGCTGCTAGAAAAAAATCTAATTTAGCTAAAAAATTAAATGCAGTTAATGCATAGTATAATAAAAAATTGTGCACAGTTTTTTATTACAAAAACGAGGATGTCAAACGACATCCTCATTTTTATTGTTATTTGATTATAATTGCTACAGCCTTTAAAATGCAAAAAATTATGAAACATATAGTAAAACATGGCTGAATAGCAACATTAATTGGAGAATCTTTTAAATGAAATGCTGGCATATCAAAAGCCTCCATCGATGTCTCTTTTAGCCATACATCTGCAATTAACATTGTAATAAACATTGTTAAAGATGCATAACCGAAAAAACTGCAGTAATTCCTTGTTGATGGGTTTCCAATAAACGCAATCATTAAAACTACTATGACCCCCACAGTAACACCAAATAGTTTTAGCCGATTACATTTAATTTGTTTTTCAGACATCTTTTTCCTCCTTTTCCCTTCCCTACAGGGAAGCTTTTTTATGTTGTAACATTAATATTATATCACACACATTAAAAAAAATCTATACTTTATTATTAATAGTAATAAGTTTGAAAGTCAATATTTATAGTAATTATTAATAAATAATACATAATAGTTGAAAATGTAATTATTATAAATAAAATACTGTAAATATATTACAATTTTATTATAATTTCATTATATTTTCGTTATATTTTCTAAACGTACATTCTTATATGATATAATGTATATATACAAGAGATAAAAGAGGAGAAAAAAATGAAGCAAATAGATGAAACACAAATACGAAAACGAAATATGAAACTTTTTCCAACATATAAAAGATTTAGTTGGGATTATTTGTTTTTTTATACGATTAACTTTTTATTTTTAACACAAGTAAAACAAATTAATCCTGCAGATGTCGTATTAATTGATTCTTTTTATTATTTATTTGCTATTTTTTCACAAATTCCGGCTACTTTCATTATTGAATTTTTAGGAAGAAAAAATAGTATTATTGTGGGAAATATATTAAGTTGTATCTATATGGTAGTCATTATACTTAGTCAAAATTTATTTAATCTACTCATTGCAGAGATTTTGAGTGCCTTATCCTTTGCTATTAAAGAAAGTGCAGAACCGAGTTTACTTAGTGAATCTATACCTCCAACTAAATCGAAGAGTGCAATATTTGCTAGACTAAATGCAAAGGGAATGTCCAGTTATTATGTTCTAAATGCTATTTCTACTATATTAGCAGGGGTTTTATATGAAATTAATCCTTATATTCCAATATGTTTGTCACTTACTACTTTAGTTTTAGTAACTATTTTATCTACTCAGTTTATAGAACCTGTACAAAGAAGGAAAAAAGAAAAAGTACATATCATTAATCAATTTAATGATATCAAAGAATCTTTTACTTTTGTATTAAAATCAGAGAGAGTAAAAAGTCTTATTTTATTTTCTTCTATTATGACAGCTATATTGTCAATATTGAACAATTATGAAGTTAGCATGATGGAAGACTTAGAGGTCCAAGCTAGGTATTGGGGAGTTTTATTTGCAATTTTAGGAGTCATGTCATCAATAGGAGCCAAAAATCAAGAAAGATTTCATAATTTATATAGAAATAAATCTTTATCAATATTAGGAATTGTTACAGCATTAGGATGTATTTTAGGAGGAATATTTGGAATATTAGCAAAAGAATATAGAATTGTTATATTAATGATTATTATATTCTTTGTAATAAGATATTTATGCTCTGGCATTTATTACACTATAATAGAAAAATATTTAAGTAATTTTACTAATGAAGAAATTGATACAAAAATATTTACAGCAAATAATTTCCTAAGAAGTATAATGAGTGCTGTTATTGGTATAATTGCTTCGTTTTTACTAGACCGAATGGAAACAGCATATTGTATGATAGCTATTGGTACTTTGTTTTTAATACTTATGATACTTACTTCTAAGTTTATGAAAACCAGGGTTGGTTTAAAGGTAGAAGATTATCCAAAGGATGAAATTAAATATGATAAATTGAAAAAAATCACAACAGAGTAATAAATAATTGTAGCATTAAATTATTAATGTATTTGTTACCTTCTTTGCCAGTAATTACCTTTGATTTTTGGTTTAATATTATGTTAATATTAATATATATAGTTATATATTTTATTTTTAGCTATAAATCATATTGTTTTATAGAAAGCTGGGATTTTATGAAGAATATTATTAATAATTTTTTGGGTTCAATTAAACACCTTGACAAAAATGTATTTAAATTAGTAAAACTCGGTTTAACCTTTTGCTTTATATTTTGCCTATTTTCAGTTTCCATATTATTTATATATAATTTTATTTATAGTACTCCAATACTATTTTACATAGGTTATTCATTATTTAAATCTAGCTTAATGTTTTGTATAACATTTATTATTTGCGGAATTGGGTTTGATAAGTTGAAAAAAGAGCTAAACTAAACTAATAGGGACGGGGTTAAATAGTTTAATTGCATTAAACTATTTAACCCCGTCCCTATTAGTTTAGTTATTACTTTAATTCTTCCAAAAACATCTTATTAAGCATTTGAGGGTTTGCTTTTCCCTTTGTTTCCTTCATAGCCTGGCCTACTAAAAATCCTAATGCTCTATCTTTTCCTGCTTTGTAGTCGGCAATAGACTGAGGGTTTGCCTCTAGTATTTTTAATACTACTTCCTTTATTGCTCCTTCATCTGAAATTTGAATCCAGCCCTTTTCTTTTATTATTTCTTCTGGGTCTTTTGGATTCTCAAATAATTCCTCTAAAACCTTTTTAGCTATTGCAGAACTAATTGTACCTTTATTTATTAAAATTATCATTTTTGCAAGTTGCTCTGCTGTAAATGGTATTGACTCTGGCTCTAATTCTTTTTCATTTAATATTCTTGAAACATCTGATAATAACCAGTTTGCAACTGCCTTTGGTTCCTTACATATTTTTTCTGCATCTTCAAACATATTTGATAAATATTTTGATGCAGTTAATAAATTGCTATCTTTTTCTGTTAAATTGTATTCTGAAATATATCTTGCTCTTCTACTTTCTGGTAATTCAGGTAAATTATTTTTTATGTTTTCTATGTATTCATCAGATAGACGAATTGCTACTAAATCTGGATCTGGGAAGTACCTATAGTCTTGGGCATCTTCTTTGTCTCTCATTGAAAATGTTCTTCCTGATACATCATCCCAACGTAATGTTTCTTGCTCTATTTTGCCACCATCTTCTATAACTTCAATTTGTCTTTCTGCTTCGTATTCTATTGCTCTTACAATTGACCTAAAAGAATTCATATTTTTCATTTCTGTACGTGTTCCAAACTCTGTAGCACCCTTCTTCCTTACAGAAACGTTTACGTCTGCACGAAGTGAACCTTCTTGCATTTTACAGTCTGAAACTTCTATATATTCAAGTATTGATTTTATTTTTCTTAAATATTTATCTACTTCTTCTGGACTTCTTAAGTCAGGTTCAGATACTATTTCTATTAAAGGAACTCCTGCTCTGTTTAAGTCTACTAAACTTCCTCCACCAAATTCATTATGATTTAATTTTCCTGCATCTTCCTCTATATGAATACGAGTTAATCTTATCTTTTTCTTTTCGCCATTTTCTCCATCTATTTCAACATAGCCATGTTCACAAAGTGGCATATCAAACTGTGAAATTTGGTATGATTTTGGAAGGTCTGGATAAAAATAATTTTTTCTATCATTTTTGCTATTTCTTGAAATTTCACAATTTGTTGCAAGACCTGCTTTTACAGCATATTCTACTACCTTCTCATTTAATACTGGTAAAGTGCCTGGCATTGCCATACATATTGGGCAAGTATGCTTATTTGGCTCTGCACCAAACTCTGTAGGGCAACTACAAAATATTTTTGTTTTTGTAGAAAGCTCTGCATGGACCTCTAAACCCATTACCATCTCATAATCTTCTTTTGCCATTATATAATCATCCCTTTCTAAAGCATTTATAGCTTTTATGCTAAATTACTTTATGTTTGTTTAAGTTTATTTCTTAAATTCTGGTTTATACTTTTCTCTAAATTTAACTGCTTGTTCATAAGTATATGCTGCATTTAATAAATTTTCTTCTCCAAATTTTGGACCTATTAACTGCATACCTATTGGCATACCCTCTGAATTAACTCCACATGGAATAGATATTCCTGGAAGACCTGCTATATTTACAGATACTGTACAAATATCTGCTAAATACATTTCAAGCGGATTATTAGATTTTGTACCTATTTCAAATGCAACATTAGGTGAAGTTGGAGTAAGTAAAACATCATACTTTTCAAATGCTTTATCAAACTCTTTCTTAACTAAAGTTCTAACTTGTTGAGCTTTTTTGTAATATGCATCATAATAGCCTGATGAAAGCACATAAGTTCCAAGTATTATTCTTCTTTTTACTTCTGCACCAAAGCCTTCACTTCTAGAATTTCTGTATATGTCTTTCAAGCTTGTAAAATTCTTTGTTCTATAACCATAGCGAATTCCATCAAACCTTCCTAAATTTGAGCTTGCCTCAGCACAAGCAATTATATAATATGTTGCAAGTGCATAGTCTGCTATATCTAGTGAAAACTCCTCTACCTCTGCACCAAGCTCTTTATATTTTTCTATTGCCTCATACAACTTTTCCTTTACTTCGCTATTTATTCCCTCTCCAAAATATTCTTTTGGAATACCTATTTTCATTCCTTTTACATCATTTTTTAATGCCTTTGTGTAGTCCTTTTTCTCAATGTTTTCTGATGTTGTATCTCTTCTATCGTGACCTGCAATTATATTTAACAATATTGCAGAATCTTCAACATCTTTGGTAATTGGACCTATTTGGTCTAATGATGATGCAAACGCAACTAGCCCATACCTTGATACTAAACTGTATGTTGGCTTTAGACCAACTACTCCACAAAATGATGCAGGTTGACGTATTGAACCTCCTGTATCTGAACCTAATGCCCAAGGCACCATATTACTTGCTACGGCAGCTGCACTACCTCCTGATGAACCACCTGGAACTGTGTTTAAATTCCATGGATTTCTTGTTTTCTTAAATGCAGAATATTCTGTTGAAGCTCCCATTGCAAACTCGTCCATATTTAATTTACCTAAATTTATTAAGCCTTCTTCATTCAACCTTTCTACTACTGTTGCATCATAAGGTGCAACAAAATTTTCTAACATTTTTGAACTACAAGTTGTTTTTACACCTTTTGTACAAATGTTATCTTTTATTCCTATTGGAATACCTACATATTCTCCTTGCATTTCTCCGTTTTTTACTTTATTTTCTATATCTTCTGCTTTTTCTAAAGCTTCCTTTTCCAATGTATTTACAAAAGCTTGTACATCATTTTCTTTTTCCTTCATTCTATCTACATAAGCTTTTGTAATTTGAGTTATAGTTAACTCTTTTTTATCTAATTTTTCTTTTAATTCATGTACTGTAAGTTCTGTAATTTCCATGTTTACGCCCCCTTTTTCTAAGCACTTTTGTTGTGCAATATATAAATTCTGCCTTTAAATTATTGTATTACTTTTGGTATTTTGAACATATTTCTTTCTTCTTCAGGAGCATTTTGTAATAATGCCTCATTATCTTCAAATACTTCCACTTCATCTTTTCTAAATACATTATAGTTATCGTTTGCCCCTATTGTTTCTTGCAAACCATCTACAGGTGCATTATTTACTATATTTGCAAAATTCAAAATATCTTGTAAATGTAATAAATATGTATCTACCTCTTCCTCTTTTAAATTTAAATTTGCAAGCTTTGCAATGTGCAAAATTTCTTCTCTGCTTACTTTCATAAACCTCATCTCCTTGTAAAATATGGTCTTTATTATACCTTTTTTTTCTTTAAATTACAATAGATTTACTTTACTTTTTTTAATTTATATAGTATAATATTTTACACTATTTTTAGGAGGAGTTTGCTCATGGAACACAAAAATTATTGTATCTACGAAGGCAAAAAATGCCGGTATTTAAGGATTCGGCCTTTCTCAAGGATTGGTCACTGTAAACAATACAACACTCTTGTTGGTTTTTACATTCCCCACGGCAGTACCATTGAAGCCAAATCTACATGTAGTAATATTTTTACCAGTAGACCTTCACTTCTTTGGTACATTAAAAGTTTGTTTTTAAGACTGCAGGAATTAATTGGTCGCAGGCACAAAAAGTATTTTAAGCTCAAGTAATTTCAGTTAATCTATCACACTCTTAATCACACAAAACTTTTTAAGACTTGTTGCACCTATTTGGTATAACAAGTCTTTTTATTAACTATTTTTATCTTCACTTATTTTTACATATTTTTTAGCTTTTCTGCTAAACTCTTATTTATTCCCTTAACTTTCATAAGATCTTCAATATCCGCTTCTTTTATTTTCTCCACGCTACCAAATTTCTTTAATAATAACCTCTTTTTTACATCTCCAATGCCTTCTACTTCATCTAACTCTGATTTAGTTATTTCATTTTCCCTTAGTTTTTTATGATATCCAATGGCTGTATCATGAACAGAATCTTGAAATAAAGTTATTAAATTCAATAATTTATCTGATATCTTTAGTTCTTCCCTTTGCTTATTCATTAATGCTCTAGTTTGATGCTTATCATTTTTTACCATACCAAATATAGGTATTTGTAAGTCAATTCCTTGCTGTTTATACTCTTTTATTACCTCCAATGCCGAATTTATTTGTGTAATTCCACCATCTACAAATATTACATCTGGAAGCCTTCCAAAACTTCCATTAGGATTTTCTATTGAATGTTTTAACCTTCTTGTAATTACTTCCTTCATACAAGCTGGGTCATCCTGACCAATTATAGTTTTTATTTTAAACCTTCTTGACATATTCTTTTTTATAATTCCATCTTGCATTACACACATTCCTGCAACAGTAAAATTTCCAGAAATGTTTGAAATATCATAACACTCAATTTTTCTTGGCATTTTTTCTAAATTCAAAACTTCTTTTAACTCATTTAATACTTCATATTTATCTTTTTGCTTATTATCTAAAGTTATTTTTGCATTATTTTCTGCCATTTCTACTAGCCTTAATTTTTCACCCTTTTGAGGAGTTTTTATTTGAACTTTTCTACCTGCTTGTTTTGAAAGCTCACTTTCTATTAATTCTTGCTCATCTATTTCTTCCCTTAACATTATTTTATTTGGAACCATTACATTTCCAATATAATATTGCTTTACAAACTCTGATAAAATTTGATTATCATCTTCATCATTTAAATTATCAAAAAAGTAATGTTCTCTACCAACCATTTTTGTTTTTCTTACAAAAAATATTTCTATACAAACTTCAATATTATTTCTCGCTATTCCTATAACATCTATATCATTTTCAGTAATGTTAGAAACTTTTTGCTTTTCTGAAATTCTTTCTATTGCTAGCTTTTTATCTCTTAAATATGCTGCCTTTTCATACTGCATATTTTTTGATGCCTCTTGCATTTCCATATCTATTTGTTTAAATATTTTTTCTGTTTTTCCATCTAAAAGTGCTATTATTTCATTAATTTGCTTTCTATATTCTTCCTTTGAAATGTAACCCATACAAGGACCAAAACACTTTTTAATATGATAATTTAAACATGGTCTATCTTTGTATTTAAAGCTTTTACATGAACGAATTTTAAATTTTTCTTTTAGAAAATCTATCATTTCCTTTGCTGCGCCTGCGTTTGCATATGGTCCAAAATATTTAGCACCATCATTTAAAATTCTTCTTGTTATATATATATTAGGAAAATCGTCTTTAACATTTATTTTTATATATGGGTATGTTTTATCATCCTTTAACAAAACATTAAATTTTGGTCTATTTTTCTTTATTAAATTGCACTCTAATATAAGGGCTTCCGCTTCATTATCCACAACAATATATTCAAAATGATCTATTAAAGAAACCATATTTTCTATTCTTTTTGTTTTATTCGTTTTTCTAAAATATTGCCTTACCCTATTTTTTAATGATATTGCCTTACCTACATATATAATTTTATCGTTTTTATCATGCATTATATATACACCAGGCTTGTCGGGTAATTTTTTTAACTCTTCTTCTATATTAAACATTAATTTTTCCTCACTTTACTTTATTATTTTAACACAAAAATATTAAAAAGGAAAGTTATATAATATTGCAATTTCTACTTGTTAACTTTTCAATTAACAAATCTAATAATATTTTTGTCTTTTTATTGACAATAATGTCGAAAAGTGTAAAAATTAGTATATAAAAATTAAAGAAAGGGGATTAAAAACATGTACAATTACGGTTATAATTATGGTTATGATTATGATTCTTTAGTAGGTGCAAGCGCTGGATTTGCTGCTTTAGGAGCAATGCTTATAGTATATTCAATTATAGTGATAGCAATTGCAGTACTTCAAATAGTTGCTATGTGGAAAATATTTACTAAAGCTGGTGAAGAAGGATGGAAAGCAATTATTCCTATATACAACATTATAATATTATTCAAAATTAGTGGAATTTCACCATTATTTGTTTTAGTATATTTAGCAGCTATAATTCCATTTGTTGGATGGATTGCAGTTCTTGGTATGACTATTTACCTAAACTACAATTTATCAAAAGCATTTGGTAAAGATGTAGGTTTTACAGTTGGTCTATGTTTAGTAGCTCCTATTTTCTACCTAATCCTTGGATTTGGAAAGGCAGAATATGTAGGAACTCCATATACAGCTCCAACAAATACAGCACAATAATACAAATAAAAAATTTATAAAATTTGAAATGAGCCTAAATTATTAAACTTTTGTCTAATAATTTAGGCTCACTTCAATTTATATTTAGCTATCATTATATATTCTTTAACTATATATTTATATATTTTAGCTTTATATATAAAATTTATTTTGTTGCAACTTTTACTATTTCTGCAAATGCGTTTTTATCTGTTACTGCTAAATCTGCTAACATCTTTCTATTTATTACAACATTTGCCTTCTTTAAACCTGCTATTAATTTGCTATATGTTGTTCCATTTTCTCTTGCAGCAGCATTTATTCTTGCAATCCATAATTTTCTAAAATTGCTCTTTTTATCTTTTCTTCCTACATAAGCATACATTCCAGATTTCATAACAGCTTGCTTTGCTTGCCTAAATCTATAATGTTTTGCCCCATAGTAACCTTTTGCTCTTTTTAATATTTTTTTATGTTTTTTACGTGTAGCTATTGCTGTTTTTACTCTTGCCATTTATATCACCTTCCTTAACTTTCTTCGATTTTTAGTTACCATATGGTAACATTTTCTTAATTCCTGCTTCACATGTTTTATCTGCATAAGCATCTTGTATTTTTCCTCTTGATTTTGCTCTTGATGTTTTATTTGCTAATAAATGTCTTCTATTTGCTTTTGTTCTTTTTACTTTTCCTGTTGCTGTATAAGAATATCTTTTCTTTGCAGCTTTATTTGTTTTTAATTTTGGCATAATACTTCCCCCTATCTTTAATTGAAAATATACTTTATTTTAATTAGCTTTGCTTTCAACTTTTTTAGCTAATATAATAAACATGTTTTTACCTTCTAATACTGGCTTCTTTTCAGGAGTTGCAACATCTGCTAATTCTTCTATAAATTTATTTAATGCATCTTCTCCTAATTTTAGGTAGTTTAATTCCCTACCTCTAAAGCGAACTGTTACTTTTACTTTGTTTCCATCTTCAATGAATTTTTTTGCATTTTTAGTTTTGAAACCAAAGTCATGTTCTTCAATATTAGGTGTAATTCTTATTTCTTTTACTTCATAAGTTTTTTGCTTTTTCTTTGCTTCTTTTTCTTTTTTAGCTTGTTCAAATTTGTATTTTCCATAATTCATTAGCTTACATACTGGTACATCTGCATTTGGTGCAACAAGTACTAAATCTAATTTTTGATCATATGCTAAATCTAATGCTTCATTAATTGATATTGGACCAACTTTGTTGCCTTCATTATCAATTATTTGAACTTCTTTTGCTCTAATTTGTTCATTAATAGGTAAATCTTGTTTTATTTAAAACACCTCCAAATTCTCTTTTGCAAACAAAAAAGATTGACATTTTTGCCAACCCACCACAATAATACATAGACATTTAGAGCTAATATTAAACTTTGTATTTGCTTAAATTTTTTCCTCTAAAAAGCCTTTATATTAACCTTTTTCCATAAGATAAGGTGAGAAGTGGATAGCTTCTTCTTTGTTCGACATGTATTATGATAACGTAATTTCCATAAAAAGTCAAGTATTTTTTAAAATTTTCTTGACTTTTTTTGTTTTTTGTATTAAAATAATATCGCATTATTGAAATGATGTAATAAATTGTCATTATAAAATGTTATTGTGCTTAAACTATAAGGCACCTTACAAAATTTTAATGATATAGCACTTACACAACTTTAATGCACTAATTATATTGCGATGTAATCTTTGTTAAGGCTTCTCCCCGGTGGCTTTGTCAGAGGTTTCATATAAATAATATTTTAATATGAATGGAGGGTATTTATTACCATGAATAATACTACATATAGTGTAAAAAAAGATGAAATCAAAAGAAAATGGTATATAATTGATGCTACTAATAAGCCAATAGGTAGAGTAGCTACAGAAGCTGCAAGATTATTAAGAGGAAAACATAAACCAGAATATACACCTAATATAGATGTTGGTGATCATGTTATTATTTTAAATTGTAAAGATGCAGTTTTAACAGGAAAGAAATTAGATCAAAAAGTTTATAGACATTTCTCTGGTTATATCGGTGGAATGAAAGAAACTTCTGCAAGAGTAATGATGGAAAACAAACCAGAAGAAGCTATATTTAGAGCAGTTAAAGGAATGCTTCCACATAACAGTCTAGGAAGACAAATGATTAAAAAATTAAGAGTTTATGCTGGTAGCGAGCATGAAAATATCGCTCAAAAACCAGAAGTATGGGAGGTAAAATAATGGCTAGAACAAAATCAGAAAAAATAGTTTTCTATGGTACTGGTAGAAGAAAAAAATCTATCGCTAGAGTAAGATTAGTTGAAGGTAAAGGAACAATTACAGTCAACGGTAAAAATATAGATGAATACTTTGGAACTGAAGTTCTAAAGGTTATAGTTAAGCAACCACTTACAGCAACAAATACATTATCTAAATATGATGTTATTGCAAAAGTAGTTGGTGGTGGATTCACTGGTCAAGCTGGTGCAATTCGTCACGGAATAGCAAGAGCATTAAATGAAGCAAACGGAGAATTTAGACCTATTCTTAAAGCTAACGGATATCTTACAAGAGATCCTCGTATGAAGGAAAGAAAGAAATATGGTCTTAAGAAATCAAGAAAAGCTCCTCAATTCAGCAAAAGATAATCTTATGAAATTTCAAATTTGTTGTGTTTTATATATAGAACACGAAAAAAAGTCAGTAATTTATATTACTGGCTTTTTAATTTTTACTCTTATTTGATATTTCTATATAATAAACGGTGGATGGAATCTGAGCTTACCCCTAAAGTTAAAAAGAAAAAGCCGGGAGAAAATTATCTCCTGGCTTTAAGAAATGTTTTGGTTTGGTGAGAGTAGAGGCTCTATTCCGAGCTTTCTGCAGAATTGACTGCTACTGGAGTGGAATCATAGGTCACCATATCTTCCTCTTGCCACGCCCTGTATAACCCGGGGAGCAACAGAGGATTTGCATGCGAGCCGGAATTAACTGCCGCATTGTAGACCTCGGCATATTTGCCGCTAAACTTCAGTGGCACCGACTCAACCGGTATGTCCGGCATGAGATTGGTGATGCATAAGAAATACAGAATTACTTTGCTTATTTCTGTACTTCCTTTCATAATGCTACTGATGAGTTTATCATCAATAAGCATTACTTTGTCCGTTCCGTACAACTCCCAGAGGAACTCGCCTCTGGCCTGCATTAAATCCACAGGAATTCCAGCATTCTGCCGAATGCTCTTTCTTTCCTCTTTGTAGAGTTTTTTCACTCTACGAAAAAACTCCTCCCGTTCTTTTTCTGATAAGTAACTTTTGCCTCTCATATTGTCTTCCTCCTAATGAAATGATTTTTTCTTTTACTACAAAACATTACAATTATATTATAGCACCTTTTTATGTAAATGTCTAGTTTTTGCTGGTAATTTTCTAATTTTTGCAAAATTTTACTCGTTAGCATATATCTTTATAACTCATTACATTTCTCATTCTATTACGTCAAACAAATTATTATTCCCCATTCCCTCCAAATTATAGTAAGTATTCGGAGTGGTTCCAACAATAACAGCCTCTGAAAGCAACACTTGATTCAATATTTCCTCCTCCATTGTTTCAAAAGGAGTAAGAATTGCAACTGTGCACTTTATTTCCAAATATATTCTATGCAAAGTTTGATTTACCCCTGCTGATGTAAATTCAGACTTTAGGTTTGTGTCTAAATTTCCTATTGTAGACATCTTTATATTTATGTTCGGTCCAAAGCCAGATAAAAGTCTAATTCCTGTAAAAGCTCCTAACCTCATATCAAAACTGTTATTATTTTCATTATTCAACTCATCTTGTATTTTCACTGCTATATCTGAAATAATTTCATTAACAGTTATAATATTGGCACTTATCATGGCAATATTTCCATTGGTATCCTTTGAAATATTGCATAAATCGTCATATTTATATTTTGACATTACTAAAGTTGCTTGCTCATTAGAAATTTTTGTGGCAATACTTTTAGCCATATTTTCACAATTTTTTTCTATTATTGGGTTTATACTTCTAATTATTATACTAGCTGTAATAATTGCAATAACTATTATTGCCACAACTTTAAATAACGGTATATTTTTATTATTCTTTTTAAAAAAAGATACATTAATTTTAGGCAATCTTATGCGTGTTCTTGAATAAATTTTATCCATATCATCATCTAAACATTGGAATAAATAACTGCTCACCAACGTTTATATTATTCTCATTTTCAATATCGTTTAATTTAGCTATATTAGAAACCGTACTCTTAAATTCCTTTGCTATTTTCCACAAAGTATCTCCTGGCTTTACAAAATATATAACTACACTAAATCTTTCAAAATTCCTATTTTCTTCCACATCAATTTGTTCAATAACATTTATATTTCTAGTATTAGATACATTTGCAACAAAGTCTACATCTATTTTTATATCAATGCTTCCATCTGCTAATACTACAAAATCCTGCGAATTTATTTCCATTTGAGTGTCTACTTGTGAATTTGAATTTACTCCATTACATTCCATATTATAGTTAAACGGAAGATTTATTGTTTTTACATTTAGCTTATTATTTTCTTGTGCAAAGGCCAACTTTAATTCTAATTCCCCATCATACATAATTTTGTCTTTTAATACATTTCTATTTAGTGTTGTACATGCTATATCAACATCATAAATTTTGCCATTACCTATTTCAGAAACAAACTGCGTTTCCCTTATAGGGCACATATCTTTCAAAATTGTCTTTTGCGACATTGCCTGTATCATTTTTTGCTTATACACTAAGTTTGTTGTTGGACTATATAAATCTTGTATAATATTTAATTCCTTTGTTTCATATACATTGCAACTTACAGCTATCTCTATTTCTACATATACCGAATGTTCCTCTACACTATTTGGTTTTATTATTAAATTCTTTATTTCATAACTTACATCACATAAATTATCGTCAGTAATATTTGGAACATCTATAAATCCCATAATAGGTATTAAATTTGAAACACTATTTACTCTGCCATCTGCTGTTAAATACATTATTTTTACATTAGCATCTGCTTTTACCAATACTTTGTTATAGCTTATTTTTGTATCCTTATTTTTTATATCTACATTTACCTTCATAATTTCAGCTAAATCGTCTACATCATCTATCATCAAAGTGTCTTTTGCATATGCAACTGTATTACCATTTCCCAGTAAAGAATTTATTTGCATTTGTTCATTCAATAATTGAACATCATTTATATCTGAAATTTGCTTTACAAATTCCATATTTTCGTTTGAAGATACCTTTAAATCAACATCTATAACTGCTTTTATATTTATTTTTCTTCCATTTAACACTCTACATTCTATCAATTTAAGTTTGCAATTTTCTTCTAATATCATCCCTTCTCTTGCATTTTCAACATCTATGGTATTAGAAAAATCTACATTTGTATTTATGCTTCTTATTTCTGCATTTTCATTATCTGCCATATATATTATATATGTGTTTATAGTTCCCTCTAGCTTTACTTTGCCATCTAACACCTCTTTTTTGTATATACATACTGTACCCGTTGTACTAATTGTATTTAATATATCAGGCTTTATATCTGGAACCACGCAGTCTGTTTCTACCATAATTGGTTGAGATTTTTGTCCTATTATTTGGTTTATGCAAAGCATCTCCTTTTCTGTCTGTACTGACATACTATTTACCTCCTTCATTTTTTATTATTTAATATATATTGTACAGACCACAAAAAAATTCCTATTAATATAGGAATTTTTTTGAACTAATATTATCTCTTATGTTTTTTATGGTATTTTTACTTTTGCAACTTTCATTTTATATTTTTCTCTATGTATTTTGTTATGTTTTCGCTAGTTTTTTATTGTTTTAAACTTTTGTATATCTATTTTGCTACTGCTACTGCTGGAGGTGGGATTAATGGGCTATAATTTTGTCCATCAAACACTTGAACCTCAACTGTTCTAGTTAATACATCTGTATAGCTATAAGTAACATTTCTTTCGTTTTCTTCATATTTTACTACAAAAATGTTAGGATATGCTTTTTCTATTGTAGCTTCTTTTTCAAACGATTTGTTTCTTCCTAAAGAGCCTTTTACAATAACTTTTTGCCCTATCATTTCATCAATATCTGTTTTTAAATTCATAATATCGTTTTTACAAATCATTATATCACCTACTTTTAAAATCTGATTTTATTCTAACATTTTCTACATTAAAAGTCAATGGTAAATGATGTCTGCTATTGCTTGAAACTGGCTATTTGTACGGCTTTTTGGTTTTGTTACAATTGTGTTACAGTTCTGTTACTATTTTGTAAACTATAGGGGACGGGGTTAAATAGTTTAGTGGAATGATTATTTTATTGTACAAAATTAAAGCAACAATATATTAATAATATTTTACAAATATTTTTAATGCAATTCCACTAAACTATTTAACCCCGTCCCCTATAGTTTAGCTTAAGATTTTTTTCTTTCCCATTGAACCTATTCCACTAACTCCATTTTTTCCATCTCGTAATTCTTCTTCAATGTCATTTATTGTTAAATACTTTGTATATTCTGTTGTAGCAATTCTTTCTGCTACTATCAGAGGATCTATAAAATCTATCATTATTCTAGCAGGTGAAGATGCAAAATTTGCCCCTGCAAGTATTATTGCTTCATAATAGCTTTGACAAGCTCCTGCAAATATGGCTAAATCTTTTCTATTATCTGTACACCACCCTCTTGCTATTTTTACAGTATTTATAAAATATTTGGAATTTCTATAATTATATATATCATTGTAAGCTGTTTGCTTTTTTATCATGCCATCATGTCCAGTAATTATTAATATGTCTGGGCTATATTTATCTAAAAGATTTTGCACTACTAAAGGTTGTCTGTTTTCTGATATATTTTTTACAGTAGCGTCTAAGCCTAAACTTCTATAATATCTTATTGATTTTTCTGCATATCTTTTGTCACCATCTAAATGTAGTATTTTACCAGTATATACTATTTTTGAACTTCTATTTTCTTTATTATTTATACTAAACCATTTTTTTGCCTTACTTATATATTGTTCAGATTTTTCTATACACTCATTTATTCTTGTTTGAATTTTTTTGTCAAGCGTTCTTATTCTTAGTTCTACATCCCTCTTGTCCATTAATTCTAGGTCATCTAAGTAACTATCTGCTTCTATTCTTTCTGTTATTCCTTTTAGTATTGCTATTTTTTTATTATTACTTATTTCTATTATATTTTTTATTTCAAATATAATATCTTTATTATATGATATTCTTCCTACAATATCGCCCTTTTTTAAAGTTCGCACAAGTATCACCTCTTAAAAACAACCATATACTATATGATATGTTGAATTTTGTAGAAATGACACTAATTTTGTTAAAATACGGAACTTTGAATTCGTTTTCGAAAACAAAGTTCCGTACCTTGTATTTTATTTTCTTTTATAGTAATCTAAACTTTCTCCGTCTACTGCTTCTTCCTCCACAATATATTGTATTTCATTTCCGTTTTCATCATATTTTGGTAATTTTGTAAATGTATGAGTCCAGTTGTTGTCATTACTTAGTGTAGCTTCACATCCATCTATTGTTTCTTTTGGTTTTGCTGGATTCTTTAGTCTTACTATAATTTGCGTTGGTCTTTCATATATATTTGCTCCATGCTCCCATGTTTTGGTTACTTTTACATCTTTTATATATTCTGTTTGTGTTGTATGTGTAACTTCCTCTGTTTCATCTGCTTGTTCTAAAGCATCTAAATATATGTTACCCTTTACTGTATTTATAATTGTTTTTTCATTTACATCTACATTTGCATATATTACTGTTA
>CANQDO010000026.1 GCA_947593355.1 uncultured Clostridia bacterium
GTGTGTTCCATACCACCATTATACCAATCTACAGGTCCCCAATATTCTAAAGCTTCTTTTGAAGCTAAAGCATCATTGTTGTGAGGATCCATGTATCTTAAGAAATACCAAGATGAACCAGCCCATTGAGGCATTGTATCTGTTTCTCTTTTTGCAGGTTTACCACAGTGTGGGCAAGTAGTATTAATCCATTCAGTATGTTTTGCAAGTGGAGATTCACCATTTTCTCCTGGCTCATAATCTTTAATTTCTGGTAGAAGAAGAGGTAATTCTTCTTCTGGAATAGGAACCCAACCACATTCTTCGCAGTATACCATTGGAATTGGTTCTCCCCAATAACGTTGTCTTGAAAATACCCAGTCACGTAACTTATAATTTACTTTTTTAGTTCCAATTTTATTTTCTTCTAAGTATTCTATAACTTTCTTTTTAGCTTCTTCAACAGATAAACCTGTTAAAAATCCTGAATTTATTAATTTACCAGTTTCAACATCAGTAAATGCTTCTTTTTCAATATCACATTCTACGTCTGATGAATTAGATTTAATAACTTGAATTAAAGGCAAATTAAACTTTTTAGCAAATTCCCAGTCTCTATCATCATGTGCAGGAACAGCCATAATTGCACCAGTTCCATATGTAATTAAAACATAGTCTGAAACCCATATAGGAATTTCTGTGCCAGTTAAAGGATTTATAGCTTTAATTCCTTTTATTTCAACACCAGTTTTTTCTTTATTAAGTTCTGCTCTTTCAAAGTCAGACTTTAAGCTTGCTTGTTTTTGATATTCCTTTATTTCATCCATATTTGTAATTTTACTTTCTAAATTTTTCATTAATGGATGTTCTGGTGCAACAACCATATATGTAGCACCAAATAGGGTATCTGGTCTTGTTGTATAAACTACTAATTTTTCATCAGAATCTGCTATTTTAAAGGTAACTTCAGCGCCTTCACTTCTACCAATCCAATTTTTTTGTTGAATTTTAATTTTTTCTAAGTAATCTACATCATCTAAATCGTCAATTAATCTTTGAGCATATTCTGTTATTTTAAGCATCCATTGACTCTTTTCTTTTTGAACTACTGGACTTCCACATCTTTCACAAACACCATTTACAACTTCTTCATTTGCTAAACCTACTTTACAGCCTGTACAGAAGTTAATAGGCATAGTTGTTTTATAAGCTAAACCGTGTTTAAATAATTGAATGAAAATCCATTGTGTCCATTTATAATAATTTGGGTCTGTTGTATCAACTACTCTAGACCAATCAAATGAAAATCCCAATGCTTTTAATTGCTCTGTAAAATGAGCTATATTTTTTTCTGTTGTAATTTTAGGATGAACATGATTTTTAATTGCATAATTTTCTGCTGGCAGACCAAATGCATCAAAACCAATAGGGTATAAAACATTTAACCCTTCCATTCTTTTCTTTCTTGCAATAATATCTAATGCTGTGTAACTTCTTGGGTGACCAACATGGAGTCCTTGACCAGATGGATATGGAAATTCAATTAAACCATACCATTTCTCCTTTGAGTGGTCGATTTTAGCATTAAATGTGCCTTCTGTGTACCATTTGTTTTGCCATTTCTTCTCAACTTTTGTAAAATCGTAAGACATTTAAATCATCCTTTCTTTTAAATTTTGTAGTGCAATATATATTAATAATGTTACGAATGCTATTATACTACATAATTCGTCGAAAATAAAGTAAAAAATTAAAATTTTAATTAAACTATTAGAGTCAGGGTTAAATAGTTTAATAAAAATATTTTATTATAAAATTTTTAATAAAATACTAGCATTAAAAAAGAATGGGTGGTATAATTTGTTAGGCAAAATATTGTATGTATAGGCTTAATATTTTGAGCCTACCTATTCTATAAGGAGGGAATATGCTGAATTTAATGATTCATTCTCCTAAAGCAATACCAAACAAGGAGAAATACTTAAGTAAAGAACTTGCCATGTATAGAAATCGGAAAATTGTACGAGTAGAAAAATTGAAAAGTGGAAGTATAGAAATATCTTTTGGCAGAGAAATAGTAGGAACGAAGTATTTTGTAAAAGTATATAAGAAAAATCAGTTTGCAAATTTAACAGATTTTTTGACTGAATACATCAGAATACTTGATTCTACAAAATGTACACGTTTTCCGGAAGTAATTCAAGAATTAGAATATGGAAGTTTTTCAGTAGTTTTCTTTAAAACGGTTAAACGAAAGAGTAGGAATAAGAAAAAATGAAAGTTTAAGTGAAACAGTACTAATTATTTAGTGCTGTTTTTTCATGTTAATTATTGACTTTTTTTATTGATTATATATAATAATAGTAAAGAATGGAAATAATACAAATGATAGAATAAACAAGGAGGAAATATGGCAGAGTATAGTGAAGAAGAAAAACAAAAGGTAAAAGAAATGATAGATTCTTTAATTGCAAAGGCAAAGATAGCCTCACAGGAATATTTGAAATTAGATCAAGAACAAGTAAATAATATAGTAAAGCAGATGGCAATGGCAGGGCTAGAACATCACATGGAATTTGCAAAACTTGCAGTAGAAGAAACAGGAAGAGGAATTTATGAAGATAAAGTGACTAAAAATATGTTTGCAACGGAGTATATTTATCATAGCATAAAGCATGATAAAACAGTTGGAGTTATAAATACAAATGAGGAAGAGGGTTATGCAGAAATAGCAGAACCAGTTGGAATTATTGCAGGTGTGACACCAGTTACAAACCCAACATCTACAACTATGTTTAAATCAATAATTTCAGCTAAAACTAGAAATGTTATAGTATTTGGTTTTCATCCTTCAGCACAAAAGTGTAGTGTAAGGGCAGCAACAATTTTAAGAGATGCAGCTGTAAAAGCAGGTGCGCCAGAAAATTGTATTTTATGGATTGAAGAGCCATCAATCTTAGCAACAACAATGCTTATGAATCATCCAGATGTGAATTTAATATTAGCAACTGGTGGCACAGGAATGGTAAAATCAGCGTATTCCTGCGGTAAACCAGCACTGGGTGTAGGCCCTGGAAATGTGCCTTGTTATATAGATAAAACTGCAAAATTAAAAACGTCTGTAAATGATTTGGTAATGTCTAAATCATTTGATAATGGAATGATTTGTGCATCTGAACAATCTGTTATTGTGGATAGAGAAATACATGAACAATTTGAAAATTTAATGAGAGAAGCAGGTTGCTATTTTTTGGATGATGAGCAAACAAATAGATTGAGAAATAGCATGTTTATACAGGAAAATGGTTGTGCCTTAAATGCAGATATTGTTGGAAAAAGTCCGTATAACATTGCAAAAGGTGCGGGAATAGATGTACCACAGGATACTAAAGTTTTAGTGTTACATGAAAATGGAGTAGGAATAGAATATCCATTTTCAAAGGAAAAATTAAGTCCAGTTTTAGCATATTATGTGGTAGAAAACGCAGAAGAAGGAATAGATTTAGCAGAAAAACTAATTGAATTTGGAGGACTTGGACATTCTGCGGTAATTCATTCAGAAGATAAAGACACGATTTTAAAATTTTCGGAAAGAGTAAAGGCAGGAAGAATAATTGTAAACTCTCCTTCAACACATGGAGCAATAGGTGATATATATAATACTAATATGCCATCACTTACATTAGGTTGTGGAACTTTTGGTGGAAATTCAACAACAGCAAATGTATCATCAGTAAACTTAATAAATATAAAAAAAGTTGCAAATAGGAGGGTTAATATGCAGTGGTTTAAAGTTCCAGATAAAATATATTTTGAGGCAGGCTCAATAGAATATTTAGAGAAAATGCCAGATATAACAAGGGCATTTATAGTTACAGATGAATCAATGGAAAGTTTAGGTTATGTAGATAGAATATTATATTATTTAAGAAAAAGAGAAAAATATGTACATTCAGATGTATTTTCAGAGGTAGAGTCAGACCCATCTTTTGATACAATACAAAAGGGTGTAGAAAGAATGAAAGAGTTCAAACCAGATGTAATTATTGCATTAGGAGGGGGAAGCCCAATAGATGCTGCAAAGGGAATGTGGCTATTTTACGAATATCCAGATAGTGATATTGAAGGTTTAAAGCTAAAATTTATGGATATAAGAAAACGTACTTATAAATTCCCTAAATTAGGTACTAAATGTAAAATGGTAGCAATACCAACAACTTCAGGAACAGGTTCAGAGGTAACATCATTTGCAGTTATTACAGATAAGCAAAATAATAAAAAGTATCCTTTAGCAGATTATGAGCTAACACCAGATGTAGCAATAATAGATCCAGAATTAGTTATGACTATGCCCAAAAAAGTTACAGCAGATACAGGAATGGACGTTTTAACACATGCAATAGAGGCTTATGTTTCAAATATGGCATCAGATTATACAGATGCATTAGCAGAGAAAGCAGTAGAATTAGTATTTAAAAACTTAAGGCAAGCATATAATAATGGAGATGATGCATATGCTAGAGAAAAAATGCACAATGCTAGTACAATAGCCGGAATGGCATTCACAAATGCATTTTTAGGAATAAATCATTCACTAGCTCATAAAATAGGTGCGGAATTTCATATGGCACATGGTAGAATAAATGCAATTTTATTGCCATATGTTATTAGGTATAATGCAAGTAAACCAACAAAATTTGTATCATACCCTAAATATGAATATTTTATTGCAGATCAAAAATATGCAGATTTATCAAGAAGAATGTATTTCCCAGCTTATACCAATGAAGAGGGAGTAAACTCATTAATAGAAGAGATAAAAAAATTAAATGCAGATTTACAAATAGAAAGATGTTTAAAAGATGCAGGAATTAATGAACAAGAATTTTTGCAAAAGCTTGATATGCTTGCAGAAAATGCATTTGAAGATCAGTGTACTACTGCTAATCCAAGAGTGCCATTGGTTTCTGAACTAAAACAAATATTGCTAGACAGCTACTATGGGAACTAAACTAATAGGGACGGGGTTAAATAGTTTAATGCAATTAAACTATTTAACCCCGTCCCTATTAGTTTAGTGTTTTTTTATTGCTGAATATCTTTTCCGAGTTGCAATTCCACCACGGATATGGCGTTCGGCAGTATTTATATCCATAATTTTTTTAACCAAAAGGTAACGATTCAGTGATAATTTAGGTAATACCTCGGTTAAATTTGTATGGACAGATGATTTGCTCACATGAAAAGCTTGAGCAGTTGCTCTAATGGTAGCTTGATGAGATATAAAGTAATCCGCCTGCTTTATAATCTCAATTTCTCGTTGCCTTTGTGCTTCTAGTTTGCTGCGATACCGTTGCTTACTCATCAATGAGTACCTCCTTATAAATGAATGATAATATTATATACTATAAATATAAATAATGCAAATGATTTTTAAACTAATAGGGACGTTGTTAAATAGTTTAGCTAGCTAAACTATTTAACAACGTCCCTATTAGTTTAATCAATTTTTATATGAACTTCTTTTAGTTGTTCTTTAGTAACATTTCCTGGTGCACCCATCATTAAATCTTGAGCTTTACTATTCATAGGGAAGGCAATAACTTCACGAATAGTTTCGCTTCCGGTTATAAGCATAATCATTCTATCTACACCTGGAGCTATCCCTGCGTGAGGAGGAGCTCCATATTGAAATGCATTGAATAATGCTGGAAATTTTTCTTCAATATGTTCTTTACTGTATCCTGCAATTTCAAAAGCTTTAACCATTATTTCAGGGTCATGATTTCTAACAGCACCTGAAGAAAGTTCAATACCATTGCATACTATGTCATATTGGTATGCAAGAATGTCTAGTGGATTCATTGTATTTAAAGCTTCTAATCCGCCTTGTGGCATAGAAAATGGGTTATGGTTAAATGCTATATTACCACGTTCATCTAATTCATACATTGGAAAATCTGTAATCCAGCAAAATTGAAATACGCTATCATCTATTAAATTTAAACGTTTTCCAAGTTCAGTTCTTATTTGACCTGCTAAATCACAAGCTTTCTTTTCATTATCTGCAATAAAGAAAATGGTATCATCTTTTCCTAAATCAGCTAAACTTAAAAGTTCTTTCTTTAAATCATCTGGAATAAATTTGTCGATAGGACCTTTAAATGATAAATCATCCTGAACTTCTAAATAGCCAAGTCCAACCATGCCAATAGACATAGCAAATTCAAGCATTTTTTCGTGAAAACCTTTTGACATATGACCAGAGACTTTAATTGCTCTAACAGTTTTGCCAATGAATGGCTTAAAAGTACATTTACTAAAAAATTCAGATAAGTCTATTATAATTAAAGGATTTCTTAAGTCTGGCTTATCTGTGCCATATTTTAGAAGAGCTTCTTTATATGCAATTCGTGGAAATGGATATTTTGCTACTTTTTTACCGGAAAATTTAGTAAAAGTATTGTAAACAACAGGTTCAATACTTGCAAAAACATCTTCTTGAGTTGCGTAGCTCATTTCCATATCTAATTGATAAAATTCGCCTGGGGCACGGTCTGCTCTAGCATCTTCATCTCTAAAACATGGTGCTATTTGAAAATATTTATCAATACCAGAAACCATTAATAATTGTTTAAATTGTTGAGGTGCTTGGGGTAAAGCATAAAATTTACCAGGATGAATTCTACTTGGTACTAAATAATCTCTTGCACCTTCAGGTGATGAGCTAGTAAGTATAGGAGTTTGAACTTCTAAAAAACCTTGTTCAATCATTTGACTTCTTAAAAATTGTATAATTTTAGCTCTTAATATTATATTATCTTTTAATTTATCACTTCTTAAATCCAAAAAACGATATTGAAGGCGTAAATCTTCTCTTACTTCTTGATTACTATTTACTTCGAAAGGTAAATTTTTTGTACGTTTACCTAAAATTTCAATTTTTTCAATTGCTATTTCTACAAGTCCTGTTTTAATTTTTTCGTTTATAGTTTCTTTAGCTCTTTTTCTAACAGTTCCTTCAACGCAAACAGAAGACTCTATAGGAATATGAGATGCAAAATCAACGTCAGCTTCTCTTGCAGATGTAACAACTTGAGTTACACCGTACATATCACGTATGTCTAAAAATACAAGACCTCCAAAATCACGAATTGTTTGGACAAAACCGGCAATTTTTACTTTTTTTCCAACATCCTCTAAACTAATTTCATTACATGTGTGTGTTCTGTAAAAACTCATAATAAAACCCCCTTAAAAAGTTTTGCAGTAAAGACTTTTTTACAGCTAAACATAGGTTACAAAAATATATTTTTGGCAAATAAAAAAGCCCTCTGCATAAATGCAGGGACGAAATATTCCGCGGTGCCACCCTGGTTGAAAACTTTTACTTTTGTAATGTATGTTTTTTGCCATATACAGTTAATGCACAGTGTATAATTGCAAAATAAAAAATAAAAGCTTTCCACTTTATAAAAAATTGCTCCAATGTGTTAGACTTTATTATGTTTGCTAAAAAGGCTCTCAGCGCATCACCTTTACTCTCTTGTTAGTAACCTTTAACAAGCCATTCATTTTCACAGCAATATGTATTAAATTTTATAATTTACAATTTTACATAGATTATTCTGAAAAGTCAATAGTTATGACGAATTTTTTTAAAATTATAATATTTGACAAAAATATCTATGAAATGTATAATTTTGTAAGAAAAAGTATGAATTTTGTATACGAAATTACGAATAAAAAAGAATATTTTGAATATATATTTATTGAGAATATAAATGGGGGTATTTGTAATTATGGGGTATACAAAAGATATGATTTTTGATATTAGTTATAATGATGACACACAAATAGTGCGATTAAAAAAGGAGAGAGGCTACAAAAAAATTTTAGACAGTATATGCGAAAATAAATTTATAATAGTTACTTTATTATTAACATTTTTATTAATAGTTATAGATTTAATATTTGTAGTAAACTTTATAAACATATTATCAATAATATAAAAAATAGTGTAATTAATGAAAGGATTTTATTAACAATGAATATAGCAAATGAATGGAAAGATTATGAAATATTAGACATGGCAAATGGTGAAAAATTAGAGAGGTGGAAGGATGTAATTTTAGTACGTCCAGATCCTCAAGTAATATGGAAAAATAAATCATTTCCAAATAAATGGAATGATATAAATGCAAAATATTTAAGAAGTAATACTGGAGGAGGTAGATGGGAATATACTAAAAAAGTTCCAACAGAGTGGCAAATAAGATATAAAGATTTAGTATTTAATATAAAGCCAATGGGGTTTAAGCATACAGGTTTATTTCCTGAACAAGCCGTAAATTGGGATTGGATGATAAATAAAATAAAATCAGCAGGTAGGCCAATAAAAGTTTTAAATTTATTTGCATACACAGGAGGAGCAACAGTGGCATGTTTATATGCAGGTAGTTCGGTCTGCCATGTGGATAGTTCCAAAGGTATGGTAGCGTGGGCAAAGCAAAATGTACAAGCTTCTAATTTACAAGAAAAACCAGTGAGATACATAGTTGATGATGTTGTTAAGTTTGTTAATAGAGAAATACGAAGAGAAAATAAATATGATGCAATTATAATGGATCCGCCATCTTATGGAAGAGGAACAAATGGTGAGGTATGGAAATTTGAAGAAAATATTTGTGATTTAGTAGAATTGTGCTCAAAAGTATTAACAGATAATCCATTGTTTTTCTTAATAAATTCATATACAACAGGAATATCAAGTACAGTTTTAGAAAATATTTTGCACTTAAATATTTCTAAAAAATATGGGGGAAAAGTGGAAAATGGAGAGATAGGGCTACCTATGACAGATTCAAAACTAATACTTCCATGTGGAATTTACGGAAGATGGGAGAGCTAAACTAATAGGGACGTTGTTAAATAGTTTAGCTTGCTAAACTATTTAACAACGTCCCTATTAGTTTAGGAGAAATATATGGAAAAATTAAATGTAATATACGAAGATAATCATATAATAGTAGTAGAAAAGCCTGTAAACATACCATCACAAGGCGATAAAACAGGTGACATTGATATGCTTACCATTATAAAAGAATATTTAAAACAAAAATATAACAAACCAGGAGAAGCATATTTGGGGTTAGTACATAGGCTAGATAGGCCAGTTGGTGGAGTTATGGTATTTGCTAAAACATCAAAGGCAGCATCAAGGTTAAGTGAAGAAGTAAGAAATAAAACTTTTAAAAAGAAATATTTAGTAATATGTAATGGAAAAATGGAATCTGAAAAAGGTGAATTGAAGGACTATTTATTAAAAAATGAAAAAACTAATATGAGCAAGGTAGTGAAGGAAGAGACAAGAAATAGTAAATTGGCAGTACTTGATTATGAAGTATTAAAATATGATAGCAAGTTAGATTTATCTGTTTTAAAAATAAACTTGCAAACTGGTAGACATCATCAAATAAGAGTACAACTTGCAAGTAGAAATCACAGCATATATGGAGATAATAAATATGGCGGAAGAGGCCATGGAAAGCAAATATGCCTATGGGCATACGAACTTTCATTAGTTCATCCAACTACTAAGGAAGAACTTACTTTTAGCGTCTTACCACAAAAGATAGGAAGTTGGAAGATAATAGATGAGATATGTATAATATAAAGGAAAATTAAACATAAAAATAATAATAAAAAAGTGTACGATAGAAAATAAAGGTTATGTAAATTTTATGAAAGTCTAAAAATCCTATATGAAAATTTATTTATAAATTTTCATATAGGATTTTTAATAGTTTCATATAGATATTAATTTCAATGTCAAAAAATGTTGTATTATGACTATAGTTAAGAAGTGAGGTGAGCACATGATAGATAAGTTTTGTGAATACCTAACAGGCAAGATTAGAAAACAAACGCCCAATATGGATGATGAACAAGCAGAAATAATTATGTATGGAATACAGCTCATAGTGGGTGAAATACCAAAAATATTTCTTATGTTTATACTTGGATTTTTGTTAGGACTATGGTGGCAAACATTATTAGCATTTTTCTTATTATTACCATATAAAGCTACCTCTGGAGGATTTCATCTAAAAACACATTTGGGATGTTTTATTTGCTCAAATATAATTTATTGCGGGAATGCAATGGTAAGTACAATTTTTACATTTCCGTCAGATATTATAAGATATATAGTTATCAGTTTGGTATATGTATTTGGAATAGTAATGGTAAGCCTATATGCTCCAGCAGATACAGAAAATTTACCAATATTAACTAAAAAAGAAAGAAAAACGAAGAAAATTTTATCATATATATTTTTGACAATAAATATGTTAGGAGCAATATTAATACCAAATACAATTATACAAAATTTGATTATTTTTGGAACATTAGTACAAACCATGTGTATAACAAGAGTTGCTTATGCAATTACTAAAAATAAATATGGATATGAATTATATAAAAATGAACAAAAACAAATGGCATAAATATTTAAGGTAATAAAAGTATTTGCCGGCAATACTTTTTTATAGATTATATTTTATAGGAGGAATGTATTATGTTAAAATTATTAGCTAAAGTTGCAGAAAAATATGCAAAATCTACAAATACAGCTTGTTGGATATTAGGAATATGGCATCAACCTAAAATGCCAGCATCTTTAATAAAGAAAGACTAATTAAAATTTGATTAAATAAATATAGAGTATATTGCAAATGTTTTAAATTACAATATACTCTATTATTTTTTTGATTAATAATAAATTTCAAATTGCTGAGAAAAATATTCAGAATTTTTAGTTGTATATAAGTTTAAATTATTGTTTTTCTTTAATATTTGCCTTATTTCCCATAATCCAAGACCAGTATTACCTTTTTTTGTAGAATAACCCTTTTCAAAAATTTTTTCAGTGTCGATGTTTTTATCTTTATATGTATTTTCAATTATTAATAATTGCATATGTTTTCTATTATCTTTACGAAAAGTTACATTAATTACTTTATTTTCACATTCTGATGTAGCTTCAATAGCATTATCCATTAATATTCCAAGAACTCGAGTGAACTCGTAAATTTTCATATGTAATTCATTTAAATCTAAAAATGCTTCCAAATGAATTTTTATACCTAAACTATCTGCTTTATGATATTTAGCTGCTAAAACATTATATATTGCAGGATTATTTACAACTTTAGGACTTAGTGTTGTTAAATTGTTAGTCTCTTGAATATCTTCTAATAATTGTGAATAATATTTTCTTAAGCCCTCAATATCATTATTATCTATATAACCTGCCATGCCTTGTATTATATTAGAAAAGTCATGACGAAATGCTCTAGTATTATCTTGAAGTATTTCTAAGGTTTTATTATATAATTGTGCTTCCTCTAAATTTGTAGAAGTAACTTCTAGTTTCGAAACGGTAATAATTGTATATAAGCTAATTAACACATAAGTAAACAATCCTACAAGGCTGAATATTACAATATAAAAAGGAAGTACGGATGAATAAAAATAAGTCACATAAATTTGAAGACCAATCAAGATAATACCTAAAATGGCATCAAGTAGCAAAAGATATCTTTTTTTCTTATCTAGAACTTGCAATTTTCCAAAATTAATTTTAAAGTATTTAAGAAGTAAATAGATAAGAAACATAACTGAATACATTATTAAAGTTCCTAATAGTCTATGAATAGGTATTGTGCCACCTACTAAGTAATCTATATTTAAAATTGAATAGTATATTTTAGCAATAATGGATTCTAATAAGGCAACAATAATAAATGGAATTAGTAGAAATGCTAATCCTTTAATAATAGATATTTTGAATATACATATATTTAATATAAATATAATTAAAACATTAACAAAGGCATTGAAAGGATTAGGAATGAGCAATCTAGTTAATATACTCAAAAAACTCATTAAAAGTACATATATAGTTTTTTGTTTTCTAGTAGCATTGATGTTTAATATAGTTGTAAATAAAAGCATATATACAAATGCCTCTAGGAACATAGAAGGAATACCAATTAAATTTGTTAGTTCAGGATTAACAGTAGTTAAACTATTCCAAATGGTTTGAAACATTTCTATCATTTTTAAATACCTCCATAAATTTATTTTTATATTTAGGGCCAATAAAGCATTTAGAGTTTCCATTATTATCAAAGTTAATGATATTATCATTTATTTTAACATCAGTAATTTTATTAATATTTGCTATGTATGATTTATGACATCTAATAAAATTGTCTGGTAGTTTTTGAGCAATTTTATTAAAAGAGCTATATGTTTCATACATTTTTGTATCAGTATAGAATACTAGTTTCATTCCGTTTTTCTTAATAAATTTAATACTGTTTTGATTAATAATAGTATTTTTATTATCTATATTAATGAAACATGATCTATTTTCATCACTAGATATATCGTCTATAAGTCTAACTATAGTTTCATTAAGTCTTTCGACAGTAATAGGTTTTGGCAAAAAATCAAAAGTCTTATATTTATATGCAATTAATATGTATTCTAAATGTGCACTTGTAAATATTATATAAGTTTTTTTATCTTTCTTTCGAGCTAAATCTGCTAAATCTAAACCAGAAATATCAGAACGCAAATCAATATCTAAAAATAATACATTAACAATATTATTATTTATAAACGAAATTACATCTTCCGGTTTTGTAGTAGCCAATGAAATTTCTGCGTCCATTTTATTTTGAATAAATATGGAATTTAGCATTTTAGCAAGTCTGTCTAAAACGACTTTATTATCATCACATAAAACAAAATTCAACATATAATATCTCCCATATTATAATAGAAAATATGAATAAAATAATTACCTAAATTTTCCAATTCATAAATCATAATAATTCAAAAATTTTGTGTTGTCAAGTAGAAAAGAAACATAAAGAACAAAAAAATGTCGAAACTTGAAAAACGTTGATGCAACTGGTATATATGTCAATAACTAATGCCTATATATTAATCGCTTAAGTATGTTGAAAAAACAATAAAAGTATGGTATTATAAGTAAGAATTTGTTAATTAATGTAAAAATGGAGAAAATAAAAATGAAAAAACCTAAATATAAAATTACAAAAACTAAAATATTAACAGTGGCCATAATTGTAATGATAATTCTATTGATAATTGTTATCAATAGTTGCTTTGGCATGAATAAACATGAAAAAGAAACATTTGCTTATGCAGAACCAATACAAGAAAGTAGATTAGCAGAAAAGCCTGAAGGTGAATTTATAGATATAAATGAATTAACTGAAAATATAGCAGAAGAAAATGTAATAGATGGAAATATAATAGATGAAAATGTAAATGTGGAAGAAAAGAAAATTACAAATAATATAAATAATACAAATAATACAGCTCCATATTACATTAAAGTAAATTATGGTGCACAAGTTGTAAATATTTATTCAAAAGATGCACAAGGAAATTATACAGTTCCTGTAAAGTCAATGGTATGCTCTACAGGAAGTGCAACTCCAAAGTCAGGTGTTTACTCAATTCCTGCGAGGTGGCAATGGTTAGGGCTTCAGGGTGATGTGTATGGACAATATTGTACACAAATAACAGGAAATATTTTATTCCATTCAGTGCCATATTTAAGAAGGGGAGATAAATCAAGTTTAGAGTATTGGGAATATGATAAATTAGGAACTTATGCATCATTAGGTTGTATACGTCTTACTGTAAGAGATGCAAAATGGATTTATGATAATTGTGCTAGAGGAACAAAGGTAGAATTTTACTCAAGTTCAGATTCAGGTCCATTAGGAAAGCCATCAGCTATGAAAATATCTTCTTATCCAGATTATTTAAGAAATTGGGATCCCACAGATCCAAGCCAAGATAATCCCTGGAAGACATATAAAGAGCTGGAAAACCAAAATACTACGAAAAATGAAGTTACAAATGAAGTAGCAAATGAGCAGAACCAAGAAAATCAAACAGTAAATGAGCAGGTAAACGAAATACAAAATAATCAAGTAAATGAGCAGGCAAACGAAATGCAAAATAATCAAGTAAATGAGCAGGCAAATGAAATGCAAAATAATCAAGTAAATGAGCAGGCAAACGAAACACAGAATAATCAAGCAAATGAACAGCTAAACGAAACACAAAATAATCAAGCAAATGAACAGCCAAGCAAAACAGAAAACAAGCAAGTAAATGAAACAGCAAAACAAGAAAATGAATAATCAAGTAAATGAAGCAACAATAAAAAACGAGCAATAGAATAATTTATACAAAAATACTCAGAAGGAAAAAACTCTGAGTATTTTTTATGTGTTAAATATGTATGTAATAATATATAGTAAAGACTCATAAGATTAAAGTAAAGGACGGAGATAGAATATGATTATTGAATATATAAAGAAAATAAAAAATAAATATATGTTAGTTATAGGTGCATTAGTTATAGCTATATTTACATTTAGTTTAATATCATTAAATAATGAAGAAACATTAAGTACCAGTGCTACAGGTTTGAGTACTAAAAAAATAGAATGGGGAATAAAAAGAAATGATAATCATGAGCAACCTGATTTGGGAAAAGTAAATAAGCAAATAATAGATGAAAATAAAGGAATTGCAATGGGAAACAAAGAAAGTAAAAAGGTATATTTAACTTTTGATGAAGGCTATGAAGCGGGTTACACAGAAAAAATACTAGAAACTCTTAAGCAAAATGATGTAAAAGCATGCTTTTTTATTACTGCACACTATGTAAATAGTAAGCCAGAACTAGTACAAAAAATGATAAATGATGGACATATAATAGGAAACCATACTGTTAATCATAAAAGCATGCCAACACTAACTTTAGAAGAAATAAAAAAAGAGGTAATGAATTTGCACACAACAATATATGATAAATTTGGCTATGAGATGAAGTATATAAGACCCCCAAAAGGCGAATATAGTGAAGCTACAGTAGCATATTGTAATAATTTGGGCTATACAACGGTAATGTGGTCGTTTGCATATGACGATTGGGACGAAAATAAACAAAATAGGGAAGATTATGCTAAAAAGAAAATATTAGATAATATTCATAATGGAGCAGTAATTTTGTTACATGGAAATTCAAAAGATAATGCAAATATATTGGACTATTGTATTAAAGAAATAAAAAATCAAGGATATGAATTTAGCATTTTAGATGAGTTTGAAAGGTAAGATAGAAGGGACTGAAATTAAATATGAGGAAAGCTAAAAAAATGAAGAAACAAAATAAATTTGATAGATTATTAGAGATGCCAAAAGAAATATCATCGACAGACCCAAAAATAACAATAATGGGAGTAAGTGAGATGCTTATAGAAAATTACAAGGGAATACTAGAGTATCAAGAATTTTTTGTAAGAGTAAGTACTCATATAGGCATTATAAATATAAATGGATTTAATTTAGTATTAAATGAAATGTCTAGTGATGATGTGATGATAACAGGAAAAATTGAAAGTGTAGATTTTGAAACAATAGAAGATTAAATTTAGTAGGAAAGGGAGAAAGAACTTGTATATAAAAATTATATTAAGTTACATATTAGGATTCTTAAGAATATCTGTAGAAGGATATTTTATAGAGAGATTTATAAATTTATGTGTTAGTAAAAATATTTTGCTATGGAAAACTAATAGAGAAAAATCAACATTTTTAAAAGCCAATATAACTATAAGGGACTTTAAAAAAATAGCTCCTATAGCCAAAAAAACAAAATGTAAAATAAAAATTGAAACTAAAAAGGGACTTCCTTTTATCTTTAATAAATATAAAAAAAGGAAAATATTTTTTGTTTTTCTTTTTCTTATTGTAATTGCAATCATTGCTCTTTCAAATTTTGTATGGAATATACAAGTTGAAGGAAATAGTAAAATTCCTACGGAAGAAATAATTGCAACCTTGAAACAGGAAGGATTAGATATTGGAAAATTAAAGGGCTCAATAGATACTAAGCAAATAGTAGATAAAATGAGGCTAGATAGGAATGATTTAGCATGGATTGGAATAGAGCTAAAAGGTACAAACGCACATGTTAGAGTAGTGGAAGCTGATTTGAAACCAGAAATAATAAAAGAAGATGAATATTGTAATATTATTGCAACAAAACCTGGAATAATTGTAAAAGTTAATGCTGTAAATGGTACACCCGTAGTAAAAGAAGGAGATGTAATAAAAGAGGGTTCTATACTAATAGCAGGTTGGCTAGAAGGCAAATATACTGGAACTAGATATGTGCATGCAAATGGCGTAGTTCAAGCGAAAGTTTGGTATAGTCAAACCGAAAAAGTAGAGCTAAAAGAGCTAAAAAATGTACGTACGGAGAAACTTGAAAATAAATATTCCGTAAAATTAAATAATTTTCAAATAAATTTTTATAAAACTCTTTCAAAATTTGAAAAATATGATACAATAATACAAAATAAAAAATTGAAATTATTTTCTGATTTTTATTTGCCTATAGAAATTATAAAAATAACTAATTATGAGTTAGAGCAAAGGCAAGAAGAACATACAAAAGAAGAGGCAAAAAACATTGCAGTAGAAAGAGCAAAAGAGGTTTTAGATAAGCAAGTTGAAAATAAAGAAAATATATTAAATACATATATAAACTACAAAGAAACTGATAATGCAGTTGAAGCACAAGTTATATATGAGGTTCTTGAAGATATAGGGACAAAAGATAAAATAGTATTTTGAAAGGAATGATATTATGGAAGAAAGAAGTCTCAAAATATATGCAGATAAAACTTTTTTTACAAAAATAACAAATACTATAACAAAAATGTTAATTCCAACTAAAATAGGAATTAATGG
>CANQDO010000027.1 GCA_947593355.1 uncultured Clostridia bacterium
TGCCTATTTTTCAATATTTAGTTTAAAAATATTAAAAAGATCTTTTATTTTTCTATTGACATATTACCTACTGTCTTATTGTATCTCCTATTTCATTTTTTTGCTCTGTTAAATAAGGACCTTCTCCTACTCTTGATGAATATGCTTTTAGTACCCCATAAACTTCACCTATATATTTTGCACCAATTCCAGTTCCTGTACAAATTCCACCAATACTTGGGTTTGATGATGTAACATATGGATAACTTCCAAAGTCGATGTCTAATAATGTCGCTTGTGCTCCTTCACACAATATTTTCTTGCCAGATTGCAAAGCATCATGTAATAAATATACTGTATCTACTACATATTTTTTTAATTTATCTGCATACTCATTATATTCTTTTAATATTTCTTCTACATCTAATGTTTTATGCCCATACATTTCAAATATTTTATTTTTGCTTTCTACATTCTTTCTTAATTGTTTTTCATATTTTTTGTTTACGAAATCACCCATTCTTATTCCAGATCTTTCGTATTTATCACAATATACTGGACCTATTCCTCTACAGGTAGTTCCTATTTTATCATCTTTTCTTAATTCCTCTTGTAATCTATCCATTTCTATATGATATGGAAATATAACATGAGCCCTATCACTTATTCTTAAATTTTCTACACTATAGCCATTATTTTCTACATTTTCCATTTCTTCTATTAGCACCTTAGGGTCAATTACAACTCCATTTCCTATAACTGCCAATGTTCCTTTGTTTAATATTCCTGAAGGTATAAGATGAAAAGCAAACTTTTTTCCATCTATTTCTATAGAATGTCCTGCATTATTACCTCCTGTACATCTTACAGATATGTCTGATTTTTGAGATAAATAGTCAATAATTTTTCCTTTTCCTTCATCTCCATAAAAACTTCCTAAAACAACATCTACCTTATTCATAAGACTACCTCCTTGACTTATTATATTTTAATATTAAGTGATTACAGTGAAATCATATACATTATAGGAATATCTGTCAATACTTTTTATTATTTTTTATAGCTATATTTACTTTTTAATAATTTCCTTAATATTTTAACTAACGATTTTTATCACCTATTCATTTGCTACTTGTAGTCTTATTTCTTCTATTTCTTCCTCCGTTGCATTAGTATATAGTTTTATTTTACTTATACTTTCGTTATGATTTAACATTTGTTTTATTATTTTAGTTTTGCTATTTTGTTCGCCACGCTTTTCTCCACGTTTCTCTCCACGTATTTCTCCACGCTCTTCTCCAAGTTTAATTCCACGTTTCTCACTTTCCTCAATTAATTTTCTTCTTTCTTCCATTAAATTCGTTATTAACATTCCTGCCATAGTATTTCCCTCCTTCTTCAATTTACTTAATAATATTTGAGTTTCTTCTTGTCCTATTATTGGCCTCAATATGTATTGTATTATTCTTCTTATTTTTTCTTTGTCTTTTTCCTCTTTTGTTACACCTATTACTTGTTCTAGTGTTTCTATTAGTTCCTCTTCTGTTCTACATTTCTCTATTGCCATTGCTTTTTCTACTATACTTTCTCCATTTATTAAATCTTCTTTTAGATAGTTGTGTATATCTATTAAATTATAAATGCTATTTGTTCCATTTGTATAATAATTAATTTCATCATCTGATATTTTTTTATATTCTCTTTCTATTTTCCATTTTTCACTTCCTGTATATAGTACTACTAGCACTACTTCCGGGCATTTATATTTACAATTTTTCTTTCTTTTTCTATTAAGTGCACTTCTCATTATTTCTACTGAATATTCTAACATTCTATATGGCATCAATTCATCTACATAAGATTGGTGTTCTATTAATATAAATGTATTTGTATTTTTTATTTTATACACTATATCTGATTCCCTATTTTCATATTCTTTTGTTATATAACTACTGTTATAACTTTCTAAATCATCTTTTTTTAATTGTCGTTTTATTTCAAAAAACTTGTTTATAAATTTTACTGCTTCTTCCTTATCTGATAGTAAATCTCTAAATATTTTATCATCTGCATTATTTATTTTTTCATCATAGTAATATTCTTCATTATCTTCATGTAATGTAAATATATTTCTTTCATTTATATACTGTAAACACATTTCATAAGTTACTGTTTTCATTTTTTTCCTCCTTTTATTATATTATGTTATAACTTTTAAATCAAACTTTATTTATAGGTATATATGTTATAAAAAACTATTTTCCTTTCTTTTTTCTATTTTTTCTTCATTTTTTGGACTTTTTTAGATTTATTAATTTTTTTGAAATTTAAAATTTTGATTTTGAATTTTTTAAGACTTTTAGTTTGCTTCAATAATGAAGTTTGAAAATTAATAAGTGATAATCAAATTTATTTATGTATACTTTATATCATACTTAAATGGTTCTGTCAACAAAAAGATTTCGTCAAATTCTGCTATATTTCTACATAATTCATCTTATATACACTCTTTAAAAACACATCGTGCGCAGGCTTCGCCTGCGCATAAATTTACTCTACCCTTCATAGTCATCTATAAATTCTAGCAACAGAAAATGCTATAGTGTATCGCTATCAGTGGGCAAGTAGCTACCTTATGAAAAGTGCAGCCCTGCACCCATAGCTGCCGTTGCTGTAGGTCGGAACGTTGTAGAAACGGTAACTCGCTGGAGAGTCGCTGCCCCTGTCGTAATAGCCCCCACGCAACATCCTGTCGTAGGTGTTGCAGGCCTCTATGGTCCAGTCGTATACATTACCCGCTAAATCATATATGTTCTTCGCTTTGGTTTGTTCGCTTGACCCTGCTGGAATTCTTGTACTTCTATTTTCTTCCTTTGTTGAGTCTTCATTTCCATCTCCATCACTATCATATTGTAATGACACATTATCATAGTTTCCCCATTCTTTTGAATCTGTTGCTACTTGTGCTTTCGTTTTATCTTCGCTTTCTATTAACCACATTAATGTTCTATCAAACGACTTCCAAATATCATACTTGTTACTACATTTTCATTTGCTCCTCTTAACTTTTTACATTTTTCATACATACTATACCATGTTTGATTGCTTATATCTGTATCCATTCTTCTTACTACTGTTTCTCCACTTAACCCTCCTGTTTCATATCTTCCTATATAAAATCCTCCATATTGGGCTATACTTTCTATACTTGTTTCAAATTCTTTTTCTAAATCCATTAACATTTCTTCTGTACTTTCTGCTCTTGCTCCATATCGTCTTAAATAGCTTGGTATATCAGAATCCTTTAATATATCTGGCTCTCTATGGCTTGTGCTACTTGTTACATTTATTATTCCATTTGGCTCTTTCCAATAATATGGCTTTGCTCCTGTTACTGGGTCTACCCCTGTTCCCGTTTCTGCATTTATTCCTGTTCCTGTATTTGTTGTAAAATCATACAATTTTCCCCATAACTTTCCCTTTTCGTCTACTCCATACATTTGCTTTAGCTGTTCTTCACTTACTGGTACCCACACATATTGGTTTCTTGTCTTTCTTGCCTCTTTTGCCTTTTCCTCTGTATCTACTGGGTCTGTACCTTCATATATTACATATCCACCTGCAACTGTATTTTCTCCTGCCACATCACTTCCTACATACCCATTTGGTACTGGCACTTTTACCTTTTGCTCACTTGCATCTTCTTCCATATGCATATACTCATTATTCTCTGTTACTAATTGTATGCTCTGCATATAGGCTTTTCTTTCTTCCATTGCTCTTAGTTCATTATTTTCACTCTGCGTTTTGCCTATTTCTTCGCCTTTTTCACTATTTACATTTTCCTTTCCATTCACTAGGGCTATTATTAATAACATTATTGCAATTAATGCTATTATTGCTAATATCGTACCCCCCCGGCGAACATTTTTTTGTTTTTAGTTTGCTTGTTGTCGTGTTTTTCCTTATTATTCTCTTGCTTTTTCATTTGAATACCTCCCAAAATTTATACATTTACTTTTAAACGTACATTTTAATATATAGCCTTCTTCAATAATTTAAACATATTCTTCTTGTATTTTTCTACTCCAGGCTGATTAAATGGATCTACTTCTAATATTTTTCCAGATACGGCACACGCAAGTTCAAAGAAATATAGCAAATGCCCTATTGTTTTTGCATCTAACCTATCCATATTTATTAATATATTTGGTACATCTCCATCTACATGCGCCTCTATTGTTCCCTGCATTGCTTTTTTATTAATAAAATCTAATGTTTTACCTTCTAAATAATTTAAGCCATCTAAATCATCTTCATCTGCACGTATTTTTAAGTTAGATAAAGGTTCTACAACATTTATAACCGTTTCAAATATATTTTTTCTTCCTTCTTGCAAATATTGACCTAAAGAATGTAAATCTGTTGTAAATTCTGCCCCTGCTGGGAATATACCTTTTCCTTCTTTTCCTTCACTTTCTCCAAATAATTGCTTCCACCATTCTATTAAATAATGCATTTTTGGTTCATAAGTTACTAAAATTTCCAAATTTTTATAGTTAGAATATAATACATTTCTTGCAACTGCATATTGATAACATTCATTATATTTTAAGTTTTGATCATTATACTTATCTTGTGCAATTTTTGCACCAGCCATTAAATCATCTATATTTATACCTGCTACTGCTATAGGAAGTAAGCCTACTGCAGTTAAAACAGAATATCTTCCACCAATATTATTTGGTATTACAAAAGTTTCATATTTTTCTGTATCGGCTAAAGTCTTAAGTGCACCTTTTTCACTATCTGTTGTAACATATATTCTTTTTCTTGCTTCTTTTATTCCATACTTATTTTCCAAATATTCTCTAAATATTCTAAATGCTATTGCAGGCTCTGTAGTAGTTCCAGATTTTGAAATTACATTTATAGATAAATCTTTATCTCCAATTAAGTCCATTAAATCATTTAAATATGCTCCACTTATATTATTTCCTGCATATAAAATTTGAGGTGATTTTCTTTGTTCTTTATCTAGTGCATTATAAAAAGTATGTGTTAAACTTTCTATTACTGCTCTTGCACCTAAATATGAACCACCTATTCCTATTACCAATAATACTTCTGAATCTTTTCTAATTTTTTTAGCACATTTTTTTATTTTTTCAAATTCTTTTTTATCATATTCTGAAGGAAGTTCTAGCCAACCCACAAATTTATTTTCATCTTTTGCGTCTTCATGTAATTCTTTATGTATTTCTTCAACTCTTTCTGCATACTTCATTATTTGCCTTGAAACTATTTTTGAATTTTTAAAATCTAATTTTATATTTGACATAAGTAATCCTCCTCTTTCGTATTATATGGTTATTGTATATCAACTGACTTATTTATGCAATATATTTTTTTTACAAAATATATTGTTTTTTTATAATTTTATTATATAATCATTTAAAATTACCAAAGAAGGAATGAAATAGATATGTCAAGTTTTGTAATAAAATTAATTGGGCTATGCACAATGTTTTGTGACCACTTTAACAATGCTGTAATCGGTCATTTTTCATATTTAAATTTAATTGGAAGAATTGCATTTCCTCTTTTTGCATTTCAATTATCACAAAGCTATACACATACTAAAAATTTAACAAAATTTTTATTTAGATTACTTGTGTTTGCAATAATTTCGCAAGCACCATTTATGTTATTTTTATCTACATACACAAGTCCTCTTGCATTAAATATTGGTTTTACAATGATTTTAGGAGCTCTAGCAATTTTATCATTTGATAAAATTCCAAATAAATTTTTGGGTTTAAGCGTTTGTGCACTAATAAGTATTTTAGGGGAAATTATTAATGTAGATTATGGAGCTTTTGGAATAATACTTATTCTTCTTTTTTATATTTTTAGAGAAAAGAAATTATGGCTAACTATTTCCACCGCAAGCTGTATTTTTATAAACTATACCATTAGCTTTTTTGTTTACCATGGTGCTCCATTTGTTACATATTACTTGCCAATAATACTTTGCAGTTGTATTCCTTTGATATTTATTAGTTTGTACAATGGAAAAAGAGGTTTAAATGCCAAATATTTATTTTATATTTTTTACCCTGTACATCTACTACTTTTGTATTTTTTACATTATTTTATACAATAAAAAAGAGATTTAATTGTAATCTCTTTTTTTATTGTTTTACTTTGTATTCTATATCTTCCATAAATGGAAACATTTCATGAATTCTCTTTTTAGTTAACATAGACATTATAGGCAAAGGGTTTTTAGGGTGAACTGACAATAATTTTTGCGTATAACAGTTATCATTTGTTTTAAATAATAAATATCTATTTCTTACATAAGTATAATATAGCTCAAATCCTTCATCTAATTCTCTTTCAAATCTTTCAAATGTATATTTACCGTCCATAACCTCTCCTTTTTATTTAATCATTTCTTCAAAATCGTTTTCTGAAATAATTGCTACTCCTAAACTTTGTGCTTTTGTTAACTTTGAACCTGCATCTTCTCCTGCTAAAACATAATCTGTTTTTTTAGAAACTGAAGATGAAGTTTTTCCTCCAAATTTTTCTATTATGCTTGAAGCCTCGTCTCTTGTATATTTTTCTAAAGAACCTGTTAATACAAAAGTTTTACCTTCAAATCTATTATCTGTTTCTTCATCATCTAGTTTTTGCATATTAACACCATATTCTTTTAGTTTATTTATTAAGTCAATAGTTTGCTCTTGATGAAAGAATTCATAAATACTTTGAGCTGTAATAAGCCCTACGTCATCTTTTTCAGCCAAACTTTCTACACTTGCATTCATTAGTTCTTCCATTGTTTTATACTTTTTAGTTAAAGACTTTGCAAGTTTAACCCCTACATGTCTAATTCCTAAAGCTGTTACTACATGGTATAAATCTCTTGATTTACTTTCTTCTATTGCATCTATTAAGTTTTGTGCAAATTTTTTACCATTTTTCTTAAGAGATGCAATATCGTCAAAAGTTAATTTATATATATCTGCAATATTATGAATAAGATTTCTATTCATAAGTTCTTCTATTATATTTTCTCCTAATCCATTAATGTCCATAGCTTCTCTTGACACAAAATGAATAATACCACGTGAAAGTTTTGCAGGACATTCAATTCCTATACAACGCCAAACAGCTTCTCCTTCTTCTCTAATAGCTCGTGCTCCACAAACAGGACACGTCTTTGGCATTTCAAATACAACTTCTTCACCTGTTCTTTTTTGCTTATTTACTTCTATTACCTCTGGAATAACATCTCCTGCCTTTTGAATAACTGCAATATCACCAACTCTAATATCTCTTTCTTTAATATAGTCCTCATTATGAAGTGTAGTTTTAGATATTTTAGAACCTGCTACAACAACTGGCTCTAATATAGCCATTGGAGTAATTGCTCCTGTTCTTCCTACTTGGCATACAATATCTTTTATTTTTGTTTCCTTCTTTTCTGGTGGATACTTATATGCTACTGCCCATTTAGGCGTTTTAAAAGTAGTTCCTATCTTTTCTCTTAATTCTAAATCATTTACTTTAACAACTGCTCCATCAATTCCGAAAGATAATATTTCTCTATCTTCTCCAATTTTTTGAATTGCTTTAATTGCTTCATCTATATTTTCACACAAGATACGAACAGGATTTACATTAAACCCTAATTTTTCTAAATAATTAAGTGCATCTGAATGTTTTTCTATTTTTGGTTCTTCTAATTTTTGAACATTAAAAATAAATATATTTAACGGTCTTTGTGCAGTAATTTTACTATCTAATTGCCTTAAAGAACCTGCTGCTGCATTTCTTGCATTTGCAAATTGTTCTTCTTCTTCCATCATTCTATTTTCATTTAATTTTTCAAATTCTGCTTTACCTATAAATACTTCCCCACGAACTATAATATCAACATCTTCGTTTAACTTTTTAGGAATTGTTTTTACTGTTTTTAAATTTTCTGTAACATCTTCCCCTATTAAGCCATTTCCTCTCGTAGCTCCCCTTACAAAAATACCATTTTTATATTCTAATGCTGCAGATAATCCATCTATTTTAGTTTCTACAACATATTCTAATTTTTTATTATATTCACTTGCTATTTTCTGCATTCTTTCATCAAATTCTCTTACTTCTTCAAAAGAAAAAACATCTTGCAAGCTTTGCAATGGTATTTCATGAGTTACTTTTTCAAAACCCTTTTTTATGCTAGCTCCTACTCTTTGTGTTGGAGAATCTGCACGAATAAGTTCAGGATATTTTGCTTCTAATTCTCTTAATTCTTTCATTAGCATATCGTATTCATAGTCGCTAACTACTTGCTCATCATCAAAATATTTTTGTGTATAATATTGTAAAATAGGTATTAATTCCTCTACTCTTTTTTTGGCTTGTTCAAATTCCATTTGCTTTTCCTTCCTTTGTTGTTTTTATTGTTTTATTTATATGATTTTATATTTATTAGTTTTAGTTGTCAATGATTTTAATATACATTTTTTCTTTTAAATTTATTATTAATATTATATTTTTTCATAAGAAATCGAGTTTGGAATACCAAACTCGATTTCTATTCTGTGCTTAAACTACTTCCGGGTGCTTCGCAGCATAGCTGTCTGCCGCGAAGAGCAGTTCCCAGTTCACCCTGCCATTCACGAAGAACGGCTCGGCTGACTCTTCATGCTTGCTCTGTTCCATCTCACCGATTATGCGATCGGCTTCGATGGCCTCTGCAAGCGTTAACTGCTGTTCCGTCGGCTTTTCTTCCTGCTGTCTCTGCCTCTCCATTTCGTCAGCATACACACATAATCTGTAAAGATTCATAGTGTTCTCCTTTACTGTGGCTAATCAGCCACTGAAATATTGTTTACAGTTACATAAATATATTATAACACAATTTTACATAATTTTCAAAATATTCGCAAAAATAAGTATAATTTTTTTGTCGTTTTCTATTGAATTTATTCGTTTTTTGATATAGTATATATATTAAGAATTTTTATTTTCACTAAGGAGGAAATTAAATGCCAAGGAAATCAAAAGATACAACAGATGTAAATGAAAAAGATGTAGTAAAAAAAGAAGTTATAAGTAAAAAAATTGCTAGTAATAAAACTACCAGAAAAAAGTCTAGTAGTAAATCCAGTACTACAAAAATAGAAAAGCCAACTAAACAAAAAGCTACTAAAGTTAGTGACAAAAAGGAAAGTACTTCAAAGGTTAATAAAACTAGCAATAAAAAAGAAAGTACTTCTAAAACTATAAAAGCTAGTAGCAAAAAATCAACTTCTGCAAAAACAGCTAAAACTAGTACTAAAAAGGCTACTTCTACAAAAACTGCTAAAGCTAGTACTAAAAAAGCTACTTCTGCTAAAACAACTAAAGCTAGTACTAAAAAATCTACTTCTGCTAAAACGACTAAAACTAGTACTAAAAAAGCTACTTCTGCTAAAGCTACCAAGGTTAGCACCAAAAAGGCTACTTCTACTAAATCTACGGCAACAAAATCTTCTTCTAAGGTCGAGAAAAAAAATCCTGAAAAAATTGAAATTATAGAATATTATGACTTACCTTATAGATATAATGAAACTGTTGTAAAAATTATTGCTCAAACGCCTACTACTTTATTTGTATACTGGGATATTTCTGATGAAGATAAAAAACGTTACATAGAGCAATATGGAGAATATTTTTACAACAATACTAAACCTGTATTAATTGTTCATAATCTTACAAAAAATTATAGTTTTGAAATAGATATTAACGACTATGCAAATAGTTGGTATTTAAAAGTAAATGATAGTAAATGTGAATATAAAATAGAACTTGGCAGACGTGGAATTAACAAATATATAAGTATTCCTAACAATTATTTATATATTTCATCTTCTAATGAACTTGAGTCTCCAAATGATCATATATTATTTGAAACAATGCCTAATACAATTTATTTTAAAAATGTAAAAACTGGAGAAGTTACAAGTATTGATATTTCTTCTCTTTCATTCTTAAGAAAAATTGGCAAATTATATAATATGAAAGAGTTTTATGATAAATTATATACAAATAAAAACTTTTCTTTTGACGAATTCAATTTACGCAATCCATCATCAGGCAATCCTACATCTACTTTTAGATAATTTATAAAAATCACAAAGGAGAATTACAAATGCAAAATCCAAAAGGTTATGTTAGTTTTGTGTTACATGCACATCTACCTTTTATACATCACCCTGAAAGTGAAGATTATTTAGAGGAACAATGGCTATATGAAGCAATTTCTGAAACCTACATTCCTCTTCTTTTAAATTTTGAAAAATTAGTGGAAGAACACGTAGACTTTAGAATAACAATGTCTATTACTCCTCCACTTTTAAATATGCTTGATAATAAACTTTTACAAGAAAGATATATTAAATATTTAGAGAAACATATCGAACTTGCAGAAAAAGAAATAAAAAGAACTGTTTATGATGACAGAGTAAACAATTTATCTAAATACTATTTTGATAGATACTCTAATGATTTACATGTTTTTAAAGATATATATAATTGTAATTTAATAAATGGATTCAAACATTTTCAAGATATAGGTGTACTTGAAATTATTACTTGTGGTGCAACACATGGTTACTTCCCTATTTTATACATGACACCAGAAACCATAAAAGCTCAAATTGGTGTTGGTGTTCAAACTTATGAAAAATATTTTGGAAGAAAACCTCGTGGAATATGGCTTCCTGAATGTGGCTATGTTCCAGAATGTGATAAATTTTTAAAAGAATTCGGTATTGAATATATAATTACAGAATCACATGGTGTTTTATATGCTGACCCTACACCTATTTATGGCACTCTTTCACCTATTGTTTCACCAAATGGTGTTGTAGCTTTTGGTCGTGACATGGAATCTTCAAGGCAAGTTTGGAGTTCAATAAATGGTTATCCTGGAGATTTTAATTATCGTGAATTTTACAGAGATATTGGTTATGACACAGATTATGATTATATAAAACCTTATATAGCTTCTAATGGTGCTAGAGTCCATACCGGTATTAAATATCATAGAATTACTGGGAAAACAGAAAACAAAGATTATTATAATATACAATGGGCTAAAGATTCTGCCGAAATGCAAGCTGGTCACTTTTTAGATTCCAGAATCTCCCAAATAAATAATGCTATTAAATATATGGATAAACCTCCTATTATTCTATGTCCTTATGATGCTGAACTTTATGGTCACTGGTGGTATGAAGGTCCATATTGGTTATATATTTTATTTAAAAAAATTCATTTTGACCAAAACGAATTTAAACTAATTACACCTGGAGAATATATAGATAAATACCCTGAAATGCAAGTTTGTACTCCTTGCCGTTCTAGTTGGGGTGCTAACGGTTATAGTGAAGTATGGCTAAACCAAACTAACGACTATGTTCATAGGCATCTACATGTTGCAGGAAATAGAATGGTTGAGCTTGCAAACCTATTTAAAAACGAAACTGATAACTTAAAAATTAGTGCTTTAAATCAAGCTGCTAGAGAACTTTTGCTTGCACAAAGTAGCGACTGGTTATTTATTATTACAAATGGAACTATGGTAGATTATGCTAAAAGGAGAATTAAAGAACACATTGGAAGATTTACAAAATTATATGAACAAATTAAAGGAAATGTAGATATTGACACCGATTTACTAAAACAAATGCAAGAAAGAGATTGCATTTTCCCTGATATAGATTTTCGCATTTATTGCAGTTAAACTATAAGGGACGGGGTTAAATAGTTTAGTTGCACTAAACTATTTAACCCCGTCCCTTATAGTTTAATAGTTTAACTCTTTGCATTGTTTAATATCCTGTAAGTCCTACATATATTACACTCTCTACATATAAAAACTCTTTTTCCAAAAATCAATTTCAGAGTATTAATAAAATCATCTTCATACCCTATTACATGAATTTCTATTCTTTCTGGTAACAAAGTAAGTAATGTATTTAATGCATAATCATTAGATGAAAAGCTTATATCTGATACATATTTAGAGTCAAAAACTTCATCTGCTAAAGGCATTAAGTTTTTATTCTCATCTAACAATATGGATTCTCCATTTGTATATACCAAGTGTACTAACTTTTGTTTAGATTCTTTTGATTCAACATATATTTGCAATAAATCTATAAATTCAGTATATTCCTTATCTATAATATACTTATTAACAGCATAATCTACTATTTCTTCCAATGTTTTTATATAGTTCGATAGGCGAAATGCTACGAAACCATCTAATATCATTTTTTTATTTTCTATTAAATAATTCATAGCTTGAGGCCAAATTTCCTCTCTCCTATATTTTAATTTTTCATCTTCATTTGAATCTATATATTCATAGCAATTTTCTTCTATTATTTCTTTTTCAAATTTTTCAAAATAGAAGTAATTAAAATTTATTATATTTCTTAAGCAAATTGGCTCATAGTATAAAATTATGCAATTGGAAATAATATCAGAAATAAACGTGTAAAATTCATTGATATTATCTCCTTTGTAGTGTATTATAACATTTTCATATATTTTAAATTTTTTATTTATATAATATACGTTTTCTAAAGGAATGGAATCTAAACTTTTTAGAAGATAGTCTATTATTTGAGAATTATTTGTTTTTATACAAAAAGATTTCATCTTGCGAAAATTCCCCTTTCTTTATAGTACTATTATCTACTAAAAGTTTCCTAGATATACCTTATAATATGTTGTTTTTTATTTTAAAATTTTATCCTCTTGAACATCCACAGCCAAAATTTGTGAACAATAATAAGAATACTATTATAAAGAATAATATTTCACTATCGCCACAGCCACATCCTCCAAATAAATTATTTAAAAATCCGCCATTATTATTGCAACTGTTGCAACCACAATTTCTAACTTCATCTTGCATATTGCATACCTCCCTCTTTCTTTTATATATTATAGTATTCAATTTTGCTTTTTTGTGTTACAATATAATAGATTATATATGTGCTTAAATATATTCAGGAAGGAATGAATTATAAAAATGAGTAAAGTTGAGTTATTATCTCCTGTTGGAGATTTTGAATGTTTAAAAGCTGCTGTTCAAAATGGAGCTGACAGTGTATATTTTGGCGCTAGTAACTTTAATGCAAGAGTTTCTGCTACAAATTTTGGATTAGATGATATGCAAAATGCAATTAAGTATGCAAAGCTCAGAAATGTAAAAACGCATTTAACTTTAAACACTTTAATTAAAGACTCTGAATTTGAAGATGCTATAAAACTTGCCAAATGTGCTTATGAATACGGAATTGATGCAATTATCGTTCAAGATTTAGGTCTTGCTAGATTTTTAATAAAAAATTTCCCTGACCTTCCTATTCATGCAAGTACTCAAATGACTGTACACAATTTAGATGGCGTTTTAGAATGCGAAAAATTAGGCTTTAAAAGAGTTGTGCTTTCAAGAGAATTATCATTAGAAGAAATTCAATATATATGTAGTCATTCAAATATTGAAATCGAAACTTTTATACATGGTGCTTTATGTATATGTTATTCTGGTCAATGTTTGTTTTCCAGCATGATTGGTGGACGTTCACGGAAATCGTGGCAAATGTGCTCAACCTTGTAGACTACCTTATGAACTTATTTCTTCAAACACTCTACTTACTTCTACTCCTGACAACTCAAATACTCATAACAATGAAACTTCATTTGATATAAAATGTCTATCAAAGGGATACTTATTAAGCACTAAAGATTTATGTGGTTTAGAGTATATTCCTTCCCTTATTGAAGCGGGAGTTAACTGTTTTAAAATAGAAGGAAGAATGAAGTCTCCTGAATATGTTGCAACTGTTACTAGAATTTATAGAAAATACATAGATTTAGCTTACTCATCTTCTCCTTATGTAATAGAAGAAGCTGACAAAACAAGCCTATTACAGGTATTTAATCGTGGTGGCTTTTCTTCAGGCCATTTAGATGTAAAACCAAATAGAGAACTTGTATTTAAAGATAAACAAAATCATATGGGAATATATTTAGGAAATGTTTCAAATGTAAAGTCTCAAAAAGGCCACGTGTTACTCAACTTGGATAATCCTCTTTCTATTGGAGATACTATTCAATTTGAACATGAAACTTCTAAATACACAGTATCAGAGCTAATGTCTAATAATAACAATATTAAAACTGCAAGTACAGGTCTAGTTGAAATTGGTAGAATGAAAGGAAATATTAAAATTGGAGATAAAATTTTTAAAATTCAATCAAAAGAACTTTCTAATATTGCATACGAATCCTATCAAAAAGAAAATAAAAAAGTCCTTTTAGATGCAAAAATTACTATAAAATTAAATTCTCCTATAAAATTAGATGTTAAAGTTTGCAATACCGAAAATTCTTTATTCAAAGGTATTAAAGTATCTGCTATTTCAAGTATTACACCAGTAGAAGCTACTTCAAAACCTATAGATGAGGAAAGAATTCGCACTCAATTAAACAAAACTAATAATACAATTTTTGAATTTCAAAATATAAAAATAACATTAGATAAAAATGTATTTGTTCCTTCAATTAGCTCATTAAATGAACTTCGAAGAAACATATTAGACCAGATACTAGAAATAGCAACTAACCGAATTGGCAGAACAAGCAAACTAGAACTTCCTTTTAATATATTTAATGGCTCAAAAACCACAAAGCAAAAAACTAAACTTTCTTTGCTTTTAAATATTATAAATTTAAACTATGACTATACTAAACTAGAAGGAGCTGATAATGTATACATACCTTTAAAATATTTTGAAGGAAAAAAATATATTTCAATTTTACAAACACTTTGTGAAAAGTTTAATGTGTACATATATCTCCCAAGTATTGAAAAAGCAAACTATAGAAATATACTTTCTAATTTAATAGATAAATCTATTGATAGCTACAATATCAAAGGTTTTGTAGTATCGAACATATCTTGTGGTAATTTTATTAAGGAAATGAAGAAAAAATATCCTAATAGATTTGAATATATTGCAAATTATACTTTGAATATTTATAATTTATATACTAAGAATGAACTTAAAAATATGGGTATACGTACATTTACTATATCTCCTGAACTTGATAAAGAAAGTACGTTAAGCTTGTGTAATACTATATCTTTAGAAAATAATGTAGAACTAATTGTATATGGTGCAACTCCTTTAATGACTATTAACTATTGTCTTTTAGGAGATACTAACAAATGTTATCCTAATTGCAAAACTAGATGTTTAGAAAAGATTGAAAATAAAGACACTATATGTTTAGAAAAAGCTAACAGTAAAGAAATTGAAGAAGCGCAAAATATAGAATTAAATGAAAAAAGTGAAAAAAATAAAGAAACTAACACTAAAAAAATAAGTCTTGTGAAAAAATATTATTTAAAAGATAGAATGGGATTTTATTTTAGAGTTCTCCCAGATAGAATTCAAACAATTACTACTATTTATAATAGCAAAATTTTATCACTTTCCCCTACTTTATTTAATGCTACATCATATAGAATTGATGTTTTAGATGAAACTATTGATGAAATAAACAATATTATTAATACTGTTTCTTCTGGAAATCGTATGGAAGGGAAAAATTATACTAACGGAAATATGAATAGAGAAATTTAAACTATGAGGGACGGGGTTAAATAGTTTAATGGAAATTGGGTATACTTTAAAAGTAAAAGATTAATATTATATATTTTTTCGCTGCCCCATTTAAGAAAATGTAATTCGCATATTGCTCATAACATTTTCTAAAAAGGTCCCCACGAATCGCTACAAAATATATAATATTAATCTTTTGCTATACAATAAATTTAATCCATTAAACTATTTTACCCCGTCCCTCATAGTTTAATGATTCGCTGTGAGCTTTATAATTAAATCCATATTATCATCTTTAGCAGCTTTATTTTTTCTAATTGCTCCGCATTTTTTACACCTAAAAATAATAACATATCCCTTTTTACTGTCTAATTCAACGCCTATTGGCTCTAAAATACCATGACACTCTTCCATTCTATCTCCTGGGTTTACATCAACATGTTTAGAGTGTAAACACACCGGGCAATGGTTTCTACATGAATATCCTAATTTTTCTACTTTAGCTCCACAATTTTCACAAATAAATTCTTCATCAATTTCTGTAAATTTTCTTTCCATATTTAATCTCATTCCTTCCTTGCCTTCGCTTCGCTCGTCTGTGGAAGGCACAAATCTTTATTAAAAATTCT
>CANQDO010000028.1 GCA_947593355.1 uncultured Clostridia bacterium
TTTTTTATTTAAAATATAATTTAACTTTTAATCAGTTAAATTTTGTATATAATGTCTATTTTCATATCTTCATAGACTTCTATTCTATCAATTAGAACCTTCATTGTTTCATTATCAAAATCTTTACCATTTTTAAAATTAACTATTATTTCTTTTATTTTATCGTAGTTTAGATTATTATTACATAGTTTTTCTAGATTTGTTATTTGAGATTGGGCATTTTCCATCTCTGATTTTAAATTAGCATATTCTTCTTTAAAATCTTCAACACAAATTATTTTATCTAATTTCTTATTATATAGTGTTGTAATATTAACTTCTAATTTTTCCTTTTTCTTCTTATATTGTTCCAATAACCTATGATTAGCATTATTATTTTTATATTCATCAATTACTTTGCCTGTATATTCATCAATTCTAAAATGAGATAATCGCTTTTTTAAAGATTCTAATACTATTTCATTTAAGTATTTTTCCATAATTGTATGACCTCTATTACAAATACTAGGAAATCTATATAACATTCTACATTTATAATACCAACACTTTTGAGGATTTTCTAAAACTTTATCTCTTGTTTTAGTTCTTGCTCTGCATTTATACTGCATCCTAGATTTGCAATATCCACAATATACCAAACCTTTTAATAAATAATTATATTCTTGTTTTGGCTTTGAAAAATTATTTTGTAACATCTTTTGAACTAAATTAAAATCTTCATTTGAAATTAAAGGTTCATGTTTTCCATCTACTATAATCCAATCTTTTCGTGCAGTTTTCTTTGTTTTTTTAATTCTATAATCACTTACATACTTATTAATGATAATTTTTCCTGTATAAAATGGATCTTTTAAGATTCTTCCTATTGTATCATTTCTCCATTCGTTTATTGCTACCTTTTCTCCTTTATAAGTTTTCGGAGTATCTATATTTAATGATGTTAAGTGTTTTGCAATCTTACCTTGTGAATATCCTTGTAAATACATTGAAAATATTAATTTTACATTTTCTGCTACATTTTCATCTATTAATACTTTATATTTTTCTTCGCCCTCTTTTTGGTATCCATAAGGTACACTATGTTCAACAAAATATCCTTCTTTTTTTAAGTTAGTCTTTACTGATTTTATTTTTTTAGATATATCTGCAACATAATATTGATTAACTATACCTCTAAGCATTATGCTATCATCTATTTCATACCTTTTACCACTATCTATCATTTCTGTTACTGAAATAAATCTCACATCATTATCCGGGAAAAAAACTTCTGTATAATATCCTGTTTTATTTTTATCTCGAGTTAATCTACTAATATCTTTTACAATTACCATATTAATCTTGTTTGTTATAATATCCTTTATCATTCTGTTTAATGCTGGTCTAGAATCTAGCATACCTGAATATCCATTATCTTCATATTCTTGGCTAATTTCAAAGCCTTGTATTTTTGCATATTCAGTTGTAATCATTCTTTGTGCTTCTATACTATTGTTTTCTCCGATATCTTCTTTCGATAGTCTTAAATATATACCTGCTTTATATTGTTTTATATTTAATCACTTTCCTTTCCAAAACATGAATCTGACTGTAATTATTTTTCAACCTTTATATTATCCTCAAAAATATCATATCTATAAATTATATATATATTGTTTTCATTATCTACTTCCACACTATATATCAGATCTGCTAAAACATCTTTACTTAAACTGTCTATGCTTAATATTACTTTTATTAAATTTTGTAATTGTTCAAGACTTAATTGGGGTCTTTTTTCTTTTTCTTCTTGTAATCTTACAATATTTCTTTTAATATCATTTTTTCTTTCAATTTCACTTTTATAAAATCTTTTGTAATCATCTTCTTCTAATATTTCGTTTCTGTAATCTTCATATAATGAAGTAATATTTTTTTCAATTTTTACTAATTGTTTTTCTTGAATTTTTATTGTATCACCAAACATTTTAATATTGCTTTCTTTATACTGTGCTAGAATAAGAGTTTCTAATTTTTCAGTATTTATTATTTTTTCTATGTTACTCACTATATTTTTTAATACAATTTTGGTTAGTACTCCTTCATTTATGCCTTTACTTTTTCTTATGCAAAATATATCACTACTTTTCCTTATTCCACTTGCACAATGGATTCTTTTTGATTTTATTGCACCTAAACTTGTATATTCAACTTTTAATACCATTTGAGAACCACATTCCTTGCAATATACTAATCCATTTAACAACCAATCAAATTTTTTTCTTTTTGTTCTTTTTTTTAAGTTAAGTTTTCTTTGCACCCTTTCAAACAATTCTTCATCAATAATGGGCTCATGTGTGTTTTTTACAATTTTCCATTCATCCCTTGGCATATATTTTACCTTTTCAGATTTATAACTAAGATTAATTCTTTTTCCATACTCTGTATGTCCTAAATAAACCTTATTTTTTAAAATTTTGCTAACTGCCGAATCCCAATTATACACATTTTTTTGAAAGATACCTTTATCATTATAACTGCTAGGCGCTAATGTTTTGTTGTCTCTTAAGAAATCAGCAATATTTTTTGTAGTTTCTCCACTATCAAATTTTTCAAAAATAAGTCTTACTATTGTAGCTTGTTCTTGATTTATAACTAATTGATTTTTGTTAGTCTTACTTTTATTGTAACCATAAGGAGCTCTTGAACTTAAATATAATCCTTTTTCTTTTCTGGCCCATACTCCTGATTTTACTTTACGAGAAATATCTTTACTATACCAATCATTAATTAATGTTTTAAATTGTATCATATCATTGTTAGAGTTTTTTATATAAGTATCTACATTATCTAATATAGAAATATATCTAACATTTCTCTCTAAAAAGTATAATTCTATGTAATAATTAGCTTCAAAACTATTTCTTGAAAGTCTTGATAAGTCTTTAGTTATTATTGTATTTATTTTTCCATTTTCAATATCTTGTAACATTCTTTGAAAAGATGGTCTGTTAGTGTTTAAACCTGTATATCCATCATCAATATAAAAATCCACCAATTCAAATTCATTGCCTAATTCATTAATTTTATTTTCAATAATACTTCTTTGACTCGTAATGCTATTACTTTCTTCTGTATCTCCATCTTCTTTAGATAATCTTAAATATCCTGCAATTCTATATAATGTATCCATTTTTTTCGTCCTTTTACACATTATTTGTATTTAACTTTCTTAACGCATATCTACTAAATGCTTCATACAACTTATCTAAGCTTTTTGCATTTTCTATAATTCTTGTTGTTACTATATATTTATGGTTATCTATTTGATATATTTCTTCATTATTATTCATTTGAAAATACCTCCTTTAAAAATATATTTAATACAAAGATATTATTCAACTTTACATTTTATGAATTAATATTTTAATTCATAAAAAAAGTTGCAAACTTTTACATTTGCAACCTTATATGCATTTTATACTATATTAAAGATTTATTTAATCATTATTAATTATATGTATTGGAAAATTTTGTGATTTCAATATATTTTTTAAACATTTTGGCACAATATTATATTCTTCTATTTTATCTATATCTAACCACTCATATTTTAAATATTCTTTTCCCATTTCTTCTTTGATTTCCCTTTTTACTGTTCCTTCTGAACTTTCTCCTATTGCTATCCTGCCACCTGGTAAAGTACAATGATCTTTACTTACATCTCTATGAACTAATATCTTATTATTGTGTATAATAACAGCTGCTGCTCGTATATTTAGTTTATAATCTTCTATATCTAAAGTTAAATCCATATGTAATTTCCTTCTTTCTTCATATTGTCTATATTTTATCATTTCATTTTTATTCTATCAACTTAAATTTAAAAAGAATTATAAATATTTATATAAGTGAAAGATTTGCTACTTTTTTAAAAAAAGTTTCATTTGTACTGAAATATTTGGTTGACAATTGTAAAATATTTCAGTATAATATTATTGAGGTGAAGAATAACTATGATTTATAGAGAACATTATATAAATCCAATTAGAGAATTTTATGACTCTGATTTAATAAAAATAATAACAGGAATTAGACGTTGTGGAAAATCTGTTATTTTAGAGCAAGTAAAAAGTGAAATCAGCAAAAAAACTGATAATATAATTAGTTTAAATTTTGAAGATAAAAGAATTTTATCTAATATTTCAAATGGAGAAATTCTTATAGCATATGTTGAAAAAAATAGAAAATCTGATAAATGTTATATTTTTCTTGATGAAGTTCAATTACTAGATGGGTGGCAAGATGCTTGTAAAACATTAAGATTATATAATACTTCAATTTTTATAACAGGCTCAAATTCAAAGTTACTGTCAAAAGAATTTACTAAAGAATTGAGTGGCAGATATGTCTCATTTAAAATAAAGCCATTTGTTTATAAAGAAATATTAGAATACACAAAGGAATTAGGCAAAAGTTGCTCTGTTACTGATTATCTTATCTGGGGTGGATTTCCTAAACGATTTGAATTTAATTCAGAAGAAGCTATTATTAGGTATTTAAATGATTTAGACGATACTATTGTTATTAATGATTTAATTAATAGATATCATATAAAAAAAGAAAACTTATTTAGAAGTTTAATAAATTTTGTACTTAAATCTAATAGCAGAATAATATCAGCAAAATCTATTCATAAGTATATAAAAGACAATCATGAAAATTGTTCTATAAATACTATTATAAAATATCTTGATTATTTAGAAGAAGCATATATCATTGAAAAAGTTAAGCAATATTCAACTAAAACAAAAAGTGAATTATCGTATTACTTAAAAATATATGATGAAGATGTTGCTTTTAACTCAATAAGATGTATGGATAATAGATATGATTTAACACATAATTTAGAAAACATTGTATATAATGAGTTAATTTATATGGGATTTTCTATTAATGTATTCAATAATAATGGTAAAGAAATAGATTTCTTGGCACAAAAGGATAATAAAAAATACTATATACAAGTTGCATATAGTATAGCAGAAGATAAAGCTTACGAACGAGAGTTTTCTGCATTTAAAAACATAGATAATTTATCACAAAAAATTATTATAACAAATGATGACATAGATTATTCAACAAGTACAGTAAAGCATATTAAATTAAAAGATTTTTTAACAATGAATTCTTTATAAATTTATGCAAAAAAGAATTACAAATTTTAACATTTGCAATTCTTTTTTTATTATTATCTTTTAATCACATCAAGTATGTGCTCTTCTCTGTATGCTTCAATTATTAATCCCCCTCATCTGGAAGTGCTTTTTTATTAACCCTAATTATTTAAAAATTAAAGATAATTTTTACTGTTTTATCTTCATAAACTTCGATTCTTTCTATTAACATTTTCATTATTTTATTATCAAGATTTTCTGATGTTTTAAAATTTTTTATTATTTTTAATAAATTTTCATCAGATAATCTATTTTTATTCTTTTCTTCTAACAATTTTATTTTTGCTAAAATTTCCTTTTCCTTTTGCTTTAATATTTTATATTTTTCTTTAAATTCTTCTAGTTCAATGCTTTGCTCAATTTTTTTATTGTATAATTTTTTTATATCATTTTCAATTTTTAACTTTAGATTCTGATTTCTTAATAATTCTTTGTATTTTTCATCACTTTTTCTATATTTATCTATTATTTTATTTTTAGCATTATCAATTTTTATATCTTCTAGTCTTTCATTTAGAGATTTAATAACAATTTTATTTAAAGTTTCTTCAGTAATGGTATGCCCTTTATCACAGATATTTGGAAAGTTGTATATCATTCTACATTTGAAATACCAACTCTCTTTAGAATTTTTTATTTTTTTATTATGTGCTTTCGTTCTTTTCCTGCTTTTATATTGCATTCTAGCTTTGCAATGTCCACAATATACCAAGTCTTTTAGCAAATATTCATATTTTTTCTTTGGTTTATAGAATTTATCTTCTAACATTTTTTGTACTTCTTCAAATGTTTCTTTATCTATAATTGCATCATGTGTGTTTTCTTTTAATATCCATTTTTCTCTAGGTGTCTTTTTTACTTTTTTAGTTAAATAATCTGACTCATATTTATTTAATACTAATGCTCCTATATATGTTGGATCTTTTAATATTCTACTTATGCTATCATTTCTCCACTCATTTATTGCTACTTTTTGTCCTTTATATTTTTTTGGAGTATCTATTTTCCTTTTTGTTAATTCTTTTGCTATTTGTCCTTGTGAATGTCCTTTTAAATACATGTCAAAAATCATTTTAACATTACCTGCAACTTTTTCATCAATAACTAATTTATATTTATCATCTTCACTTTTCCTATAGCCATATGGTGTATAATGCTGAACATATTTGCCCTGTTCTTTCATATCTTTTATTACTGATTTTATTTTTTTAGAAACATCAGTCAAATATGATTGATTTACAATGCCACGAAGCATTATAGTATCATCTATTTCATATCTTTCTCCACTATCAATATAATCATTAACAGAAATAAATCTTATATCATTATCTGGAAAAAATATTTCTGTATAGTATCCTGTTTTATTTTTATCTCTAGTTAATCTTGATAAATCTTTAACAATTACCATATTAATCTTTTTTCTTAAAATATCTACAATCATTTCATTAAATGCAGGTCTTGAATCTAATATTCCTGACCATCCATTATCTATATATTCCTTAACAACATCAAAATTATTTTTTCTAGCATAACCTAATGTTATATCTCTTTGTGCTATTATACTATTATTGGGATTATCATCTTCTTTAGATAATCTTAAATAAATTCCAGCTTTGTATGCTTTCATTACAATTTACCTATTACATCATATCTATAATTTATATAAATATTATTTTGTTTATCTATTTCAATATTATATATAAGTTCAGATAATTTTTCTGATGTCCATTCTTCTATATTAGATAACTTTGAAATGATTGCTATTAATTCTTCTTTAGTTATCGTAGGCTTTTCTCCTTTTTGTTTTAGCAAATTATTGATTTCTAATTTTAATGTATTTCTTATTTCCACTTCACTTTTATAAAATCTTCTGTAGTCTTCTTCCTCAATAATGCCATTCGTATAATCTTCATATAAAGAGTTAATTGCTTTTTCTGTTTTTGATAATTTGTCTTCTATACCTTTAATAGCTTTATCCAAAGCATAAGTTGTCTTATTTTTATATGCTCTCATTATGATTTCTTCAAGTTTTTGATTGTTAATGATATGATTAATTTTTTTATTTATGCTTTCAATAACTATTTCTTTTAATACCTCTTCTTTTATCGATTTACTCTTTCTTTTACATTTATCATTTTTCATTGAATTCATTGAACTTGCACATACAATTATTTTTCTTGTTATAATTCCATTTTTATCTCTTTTTATTTTAAGCACCATCTTATTTCCACATTCTTTACAAAACACCAAACCATTTAACATCCAATTAAATTTTTTATGTCTTATTTTTTTATTTAAGCTTATTTTAGCTTGAACTCTATCAAAAGTTTCCTTGTCTATAATTGCTTCATGTGTATTTAACGCTACCTTCCAATCTTCTCTTGGTATGTTTTTAACTTTTTTAGACTTATAGCTTAAATGCATTTTCTTTCCATATTCAGTATTTCCTATATACATTTGACTTCTCAATATTCTTTTTATACTATCTGTTCTCCAATTATAGTTATCTCCACTTCTTGAGCCACCATAATCGTAATATCCTGGGCAATATACTTTTTCTTGTTTTAATTTATTTACTATTTCTGTCATTGAAATCCCATTATCAAACATATTAAAAATTCTTTTTACTACTAATGCTCTTTCTGGTGCAATTATGAGATGATTTTTATTTTTCGGGTCTTTAATATATCCATATGGAGCTATTGCAGCTAAATATAATCCCTTTTCTTTTCTCGCCCATACTCCGCTTCTAACCTTTTTAGATATATCCTTACTATACCAATCATTTATTAAAGTTTTAAACCCAATCATATCATTATTTGAATTCTTAATATATGTATCTACATTGTCTAGTATTGATATGTATCTAATGTTATTTTCTAAAAAATATTTTTCAATAAAATAATTTGCTTCAAAACTATTTCTTGATAATCTTGATAAGTCCTTCGTTATTATAGTGTTTATTAAACCTTTTTTGATGTCTTCTAGCATCTTTTGAAATGCTGGTCTATCAGTATTTAATCCTGTGTATCCATCATCGATATAAAAATCAATCAATTCAAAATCTTGTCCTAGATTTTCCAACTTACGAATAATTATACTTCTTTGACTTCCTATACTATCACTTTCTTCTTTATCGCCATCCTCTCTTGATAATCTTAGATATCCTGCCACTTTATATATTGAATTTTGCATATTAGTTGTCCTCCTTTCCGAATAACAACTAATCTTAAACAGCTATATTTATTATATAAAAAAGTTGTACAAAAGGCGAACCTACAGAATAGTTATTATTTTAAATATTCATCAATTTTTTCGATAGCATATCTAACCAAAATATTATATATTTCATCACTATTAGCATTTTTATTTGTTCCCGTTATTACAGTATAATCTTTACCATCAATGGTATAAATTTCTTTTTCTGCCTCCATTTAATTCACTCCTAATTAAAAATATTAGAGTTCTTAAAAAAATATTACTAATATAACTCATATCATATAAATTGTTATAATTGCTGTTATTTGATTATAATCTTTCAAATACTTTTTCTTTCTCTATATGAATAGGCGAAATGAATTATGCTATTTTCCCAAAAAATTTCAAAATATTTTTTAAGCAGAAAAAAAGAAAGCAGATTTTTCTACTTTCCTTATCAATATAATATCTCTTTCTTTATTTAAATATATCATTAAAATCAGATATTATTATATCTTTTATTTCTTTGGGTAATAATTTTATATTTTTTATTTTATTTGCTGATATTATCTCTGGAATGTATGCTCCATATTTTTCATAATTAATATTAGTCATTTCTTCACCATTTCCACTCCCAATTTGCCCTGATTTATATTCAGCAACAAAGAAATACTGCTTTCTCCCTTGACTTTCTAATTCATAACATTTATCTGTTAATTCTACCTCTATGCCTAATTCTTCTCGAATTTCTCTTAATGTTGCTTCTTCTATACTTTCTCCTTCTTCTTGTCCTCCCCCAGGAATTGTATAGTATTCTTCTCTATTCTCATTATCACCTTTTATTCTTCTAATAACAATTAACCCATCCCTATATGGAATTATTGCCGAAGCCCTGTTTTTCTTCATTTATCTTTCCTCCTGTGTTTTTTCTCTTCTACTTTCTACTTTAGAAATCTCATTTTCAATATATAAATCTAATTTTTCATATAACTCTTTAATTTTTTTATCTTTGTTATCTACTTTCCCATTATGCTTTAATAATTCAACTTCAATTTTTAATCTGTTATTATAATCATTTAATAAAAATCTTTGTGTTTCTTTTGATATATTTAATTTTTTTATAATTCCTAAAGCATACCTATATGCCCTTATAAAACCTATCATTCTATTGTACTCATCTACATCTCCGATTCATTAAACTTGTTTCATTAATTCTGTGCATATAATTGTAACCTACATATTCTGTACAAATCACACTATTTGCACATGCTATTACTGAAGGCATAGTTGCAAAATCTTCATAAATCCCCTTCGGAAATTCTATTTCATTTTCTGTAAAAATAGATTTCTTTACGCAATATAGCCATGCTAATGCATATCGTTTATTTGGTTCTGACCATTTTTTTAAAGCTTCATATCCTGACATTAATTCATCTACGTTCGAATGATAATTTAATTTTTCTGGTTCTCTAACGGGTCTGTAGTGTACAACCTTGCATTGATACCTTACTATATCAACATTATAATTATTAACATAGTTAACTAATGTTTCTAATAGATTTTCTTCTATAGTATCATCAGCATCTACAAAAACAATATATTTTCCATTAGAATGTTTAATACCTCTATTCCTTGCCATCCCTACTCCTGAATTTTCATAATCATATTGTTTAAAATTATCATATTTTTTGCAATACTTGGAACATATATCTCTTGAATTATCAGTTGAACCATCATCTACAATAATACATTCAAAATTATTATAAGTTTGGTTCTTTATGCTATCCAAAGCCTCTTTTAATACTCTTTCTTTATTATATACCGTAACTATTATACTAAATAATTTCTCACTCATTTCTCTCTCTTTTCTTAATTAGAAATTAATTCTATTACTTTTATTGCATATAATATTAACTCTTCTTTTATTTCATCTTTATTTAAGTCCTTAGATATATCATAATGTTCAATATTATATTGTTTTGCAAAATCATAAAATATATCCTCATATTTATTAGGAATAATATCTTTTTTTATTAAATTAACCTTCATTATTAATGCCAATGTTTTTATAATTGATTTTTTATCTAAGTTAATATCATGTAGAAGTCTTTTCAACTTATGTTCTGCTTCTAAAATCATCCTATTATCATTCTCTTGTAACATCTTTAGTGTTACTATTGGTAGTTTTAAATTTTTTACATAATAGTTAACTTTCAATATATTATTTTCCAATAAATACATAGAATACATTGTTTTTCCATCAATTCTTCCTGCTTCAAATTCCTTTTGAGAATAAATAGTAGTTCCAACTTTTATTTTATATGTATTAATTATTTGTTGAAGTTCCTTTACATATTTATATCTATATTCTTTTAATACTATTAATATATCTATATCACTCCAACCTTCATGGACCGATTCTCTTCCACAACTTCCGTCCTATTAAAAATAATAATAATTTACTATCTAATAGTTTTAATGTTTTTTCATAAAAGTCTAATATTATCGACTTGTAGCCATCAGGTATATTATATTCTTCAATTTCTTTTACTATCATTTCTCTATTACCTTTCAATTTCCTTTTTATTTTCTTTTTGTAGTTCAAATACAAATTGATTTAACTTTTCATACAATTCATCAATAGTTCCATCATTATTTATAATATGTGAAAATAATTCTCCAGTTCCTTCTAATTGTAATTTTCCATCTTGTCCTTTTATTAGGTTTCGTATTCCTTTTAGTCCACATTTTTCTTTCTCAATATCTTTATCTTTCGTTCTTTGCATAACATCTTCCACGCTAAATTTTTTTCCTTCTTTTTTTAATTTTATATATTCTCTTATTACTCTATTCTTAAGACTAGCTTCAATGTATAAGATTCGCATTCTTTCATTTAATAATTCACTTAAAATCAATGCACTTTCTGGTTTTCTTAAAGTATCCATGATAATAATAGATTTTCCTTCACTCATTTGTTCAGCAGTATCAATATATTCTCTCCAAAACTGTTCTGTATTATCATCTGCCTTACTATTGGCTATTCTTATTACATCACGCATTTTTAAATGTCTTATATCATCAAAACTTTTTTCCATATACTCTGCTGCTCCACTCTTACCAGATTCAGATGGTCCTGTTATAAAAACAAATTTTTTTTTCATTTTACCTACTCTCCTATTACTATTGGCTTTATATATTTGTAATACTCTTCTATTATACTTTCTATTATTTCTCCATCTTGTATCATCTGTTCAAAAGTATTTATATTAACAATTTTGAATTCTTGTACTTCTTGTGGGTCTATGATGATCTCTTCTATATTTGGCATCTGATTTGTTAGATATATATTAACAAAATCATACTGTCTTTTCATATTTCTTATTATTTTTTTATTTGTTATTTTTACACCAAGTTCCTCAAAACACTCTCTTGTACATGCTTGTTCAGCAGTTTCTCCAGAGACAACTCCGCCTGTAACTATCGACCATATATTAGGACATATTTTTTTATTTATTGACCTTTTTTGTATTAAAATTTTCTTATTGCTTATAATCCATAAATGTATAGACAAATGATATTCCCCTTGTAATAATTCTTCTCCTCTATCTTTAACAATATCTGTTTTTAACATGTTCTCATTATATATATCTACTAGTTCCATATTAATAACTTCTTTCCTCTTCCATTCCTTCTTTGCTTAATCGTTTTTTATCAGATATACCTTTACTTATTACATCTATAATCTTATTATTAACTTCTTCGATACTTCCACTTGCATCAACTATCTTATAAATTCCATTATTTATCTGCTTTTCTATAACTTCATTTAGTGTTTTCTGATATCTATCATAATATGTTTGTCCAAAAGAAGTTCCTTTTCTGCTTTTTGCTATTTTTAATCTGCTATCTATGTTGGGGTTTGTTAGAAGGAATATTTTCATATCTTCATTATCACATATTCCAATTTCCTTTTTAATTATTTGCATCTTTTGCATAATGTATGGCTCTTCCATTCCTCTGCATAAAAAATTTGCTAAAATCCTAGAGTCAAATGTATCTAATCCTTTATCTATAAAAGCAATTGGTTTGTCTTGTTTTTCAATTTCTTCATTTCTATAGTGTATGCCTTTATAAACTGCTGTGCAAAATTCCTCAATTGTACTATTATAAAACCACCATTCAAATGCTTGTCTTTCTGGTAGTTTTGGGAAAACTCCATATTGGGCAATATCTGGAGGAAAAAATGTATGCTTATTTGAATTTTGTTTCAATAAATCTATTTGCGTTGTCTTGCCACTTCCGTCGCTTCCATTTATGGATATGATATAACTCATAATACTATTCTACCTTTCTTCTTCTCTATCTTCTATTACTTTTGAAAGTTCTTCTAAAATTTTGTTATTTTTAGTATCTTGTAAAATTTTATCTCTTATCTCATTTGGAACTAAATCTATATCTGGCATTTCATCTCTCGAAATTAACATAGGTATATATTGTCCCCTACTGCTATATTCTTTACTTGTAAATTCCGGTCCTGTTCCTGTACCAAACTCGCCATCTGTAATTTCACATAGCATAAAATGATTTAGGTCACCCATATTTACAAATTTGTATAGTATTCCTTTTATATCTATTTCTATTCCTAATTCCTCTTTTGCCTCTCTATGCATTGCTTTTTCCAAAGTTTCGCCTTCTTCAACTCCACCTCCAGGTAATACATAATATGTACGAATTTTACCTTCTTTTTCCTTTATTCTTTTGATTACAGCTACTTTATTATCTTTTACGATAATTCCTCTTACGGTTCCCTTTCTCATTTTCCAATCCTCCTAAATTATAATATCTTAAATACTTTCAAATTTATTTATAATAGTCTTTAGGCTATCATAAACGTCATCCGAAATATTTTCATATAAATAATGTAATATAAATATACTATAAAAATAATCTTCTTCTGTCATTGTTCTTATATCAAATATGCAAAGTATTCTCATTAATATAAAATATATAATTTCTTTTCCTATTTTTATTCCTAAGCTTTCTAACATTTTTATATACTCTTTTATAAAATCTATTCTTATTTTGCTTGATTTAATATTAGATTGTATGTTTATTTTTTTCTCTGTATCATTTATCTCATATTTTAATTTTGGCCTAAACTCATTAACGTTTTCAAAAACTTTATCATGATTGTAATATGATTTTGAATGATATTTTGGACAAAAATAAGCATCCGCTATTAATACTGACCAAAACATTGCAGAAAATTCACAAATTATTGGATTATATCCTGATGTTGCAAAATCAAAGAAAATAGGTTTCGTCCCTATATTTAAAGTATTTGGATCGCCTTGTGATAAAGAACATTCTAATTTACATCTTTTATAAAAAAAATTAATTGCTTCCTTTATGATTTCTGTAGTTTTTCTACACTCAATTCCATTAATATTGACATTGTATTCAAAAAGAATTTCTTTACTGTACCATTTTTTTAGCCTTGATTTTATTCTTTTTTGAAAAAATTGCTTCATTGGATATACATTTTTATTAATAGTTACTTTAAAACTGCTATTATACAAGTTAACTATTTCATTAATTACTTGTTTTGAATCATCTGTTATTTCTATATCATTTTTTACTAGAAAATCATTTAATAACCCTTTATTATTACTTATTGTATTTTCATATTCATAAATAATAATATAATAATTTTGTAATTTATATATTTCTATTATTTTATTAACTGGCAATGTATCTTTTATTTCTATATATCCTATTATTTCATTTTTAAAATCTTGATTTTCTAACATTTTAAAGAAAAATTTTTTATTAGACTTTTTTATAACCCCATTGACTGAGTTATTTTGAAAATTTATATAATTAATACTATAATTTTGTTTTTCAAGCATATTTCTAATTTTATGTTCTGATTTTTCTAATAATAGTTGTACTTTTTTTGGTACAATATTCAATTTCTTTTTAATATATTTTTCTAACAAACACTGCATTTTTCACTCCAAAATCTTGATCAATTAGTAAGACTTCTGCCTCCATTCATATTAAAAATATTTTCTGTAGCATAATAACTAAAGATTTCCATATTTTCTCCAATTTATAAAATATTTCTTCTATATTTTACCACTTTTAAGTTTTTATGTCAATTAGTTGGTATCATTTTACCCATAATCTTCTATTAGATTTGTACTCAATATTTTCTATTCTCTTTATTAGAGATATATATGTAAAAAAATAATAGTAAAATAATATCTATAATAAAGCGAATTAGGTGATAATATGAAAATTAATAAGTATAATGATTTTAGAAATATATCTGGCTCTGCTTTAAGAGAATTAAGATTAAAAGCTAACCTTTCACAACAAGATTTAGCAGAAAAATTACAACTACTAGGTATTGAACTAACGTCAAAAGAAATCTCAAAAATTGAAACAAATAATCGTTTAGTTCAAGATTTTGAATTATTTGCATTTGCAAAAATTTTTGATGTTTCTGCTGATATATTTAACAAAAAATTTGATGATTAGCAGTAAATTTAAGTCATTTACTATTTTTTATGTTTTCTAGTATAGTTCTTATTCCATCGCAAAATCCTATTTTATAAAACTTTTCATTATCATGTGCCATAATTAGATTTTCTCTTGTTAAATAACTCTCTAATGTTTCTATTATTCCTTCTTTTGTATTATTAAAATGTGGTGGCAAATTATTTATTGTTTCTAAAACTTTATCATAATCTACAGGGTAATCTTCTTTAATATTTCTTATTTCTGCATCATCTAGCTTTCCTTTTCTACTATATAATTCTTCTTCTCTTTCTCTAAATATAATATTTATCATCTCATCATCTATATATTTTTCTATATCTTTTATTTTTAACATTTCTACATCTCCTCGTTTTATTTTTTATTATATCTCTAATAAAGAGATTTATCAATCAAAAAATTAAAAGGGTTTGGGAATTTTCCCATTTTAAGTAAAATGCCATTTGTGTATACAAATGGGAATCTTGCTTAAAAGTTTTACTTTTATATCCATACATATTTTTATATTTAAAATATCTTTTTCCCAAATTAGGGAATTTCCCTACAGACCTTTATTTTCAATATCTACATTATACTTCTTAAATAATTTCTTCTATTTCTTCTTGCAGTAATTCTTCTATCATTACCTCTATCATTTGATTATATTTTGCTATAACTAAAAACTCATTTGTTATTGGTTTCGGATATTTTAACATTAACTCTTTCTCTAATTTATGCTTTTTATTAATTATTTCATCTTCTCGTTCCAATAATTTTTTCGTTGCTATTTCATTAATTACTAATTCCTGAAATCTAGCTTTATATTTTTCTTCCATATTCTTTTTTACTTTTATCCCATATTTACCTAATTTTCTTATATACACCACCTCCATTTAAAATTGCTTACGGTTAACCCTAAATACTAAATATTTATTATATAAATTAATTTATATAATGATTATATAATTTTAATTTAAAAAA
>CANQDO010000029.1 GCA_947593355.1 uncultured Clostridia bacterium
AAATTTTCTCTTACAATCATTAATTTAATGTAATTTTAAACTTATAAAAATGATTGTAAATATATTATACGAGGAGATTAAAAAATGGAAAAAAACAATGATGTGCAACTTTCTGTTGTACCAATGAGTGAATGTTTTGGTACTATTTCATCAGCGGAGTTACAGCTTCCTGACGAAATTGATGAAGTTCGGTTTTATAAGAAAGGAATGTTAGTTTGTAAAAGGCTTTCAAAAGACTCTACAAAGAAACATTATGGAGTATACTCCTACTCTGGTAAAGTTATTGTTCCTATTGAATTTGATGGTATTATCTTATATGAAACTGCAATTATAGTTTCTAAATACAATGCTATCAAAGTTTACTCCTATTCAGGAGAATGCATTATACTTTCTTCTTTTACTTCTATAATGTTATATGAAAATATAATCGTAACTTATGCTACAGATCAAGTAGGTCTTTATTCTTATGATGGGAAATGCATTCTTCCAACTAAATTTAGTAAACTTGACTTCAGGGAAGAAGGAATTATAGTTTATAAAGATGATTTGTGTGGTTTTTATTCCTATGAAGGCAAACTTATTGTACCAATTGAATTCGATGAAATCACTTTTGAAGTAAATCATTGGAAGAACTTGTCCATTATCATTGTACATAAAAATGACTTATGTGGTTCTTATACTTATGATGGTAAGCTCATTATTCCAGTCGAATTTGATAGTATTTACGTAGATTTTTCCGATTCTGAATTGATTAGCGTTTGCAAAAAGGATTTTTATGGCCTTTATTCCTATGAAGGAAAGCTTATTGTCCCTGTTGAAGTTAAAAACTTTATTTTTGAAGAAAATGCAATCATAGTAATAGGAAAAAATTACTTAAAAGGTTTGTATTCCTATGATGGTAGACTTATCGTTCCTGCAGAATACGATGAAATTGAATTATGCCCAAACGCAGTTATAACAATAAAGAATGATTTATCTGGTGCCTATTCATACGATGGTAATATTTTAGTTCCATGTAAATACTTTGACCTTTTCTGCACGAATGAAGGAAACATCAAGACTAAAAAAACTCGAACCGGAAGGTGGGTAGTTCATTACATTCCACATTAAACTATTAGGGACGGGGCTAAATAGTTTAAGCACAAAAAAAGTGCTAAACTATTTAGCCCCGTCCCTAATAGTTTAGCCTTTTATTTTCTTATTCTAAAAATCCCTTATAATGTCTCATAACAAGTTGAGATTCTAATTGTTGTACTGTTTCTAGTGCAACACCAACTACGATTAATATTGATGTACCACCAAATGCTATGTTAAGATTTGTAAATCTTATAAGCATTGGAAGTATAGCAATTACAGCTAGGAATAATCCACCAAATATTGTTAATTTTGATAGTATTCCTTTTAAGTAATCTGTTGTTGGTTTTCCTGCTCTTATTCCTGGTATAAATCCACCATTTTTCTTAATATTATTAGATACTTCTGCTGGATTAAATGTTGCATACGTATAGAAGAATGTAAATCCTACTATTAATAACAAGTATACAATAGCGTTAGCTAATGAATATCCCCATCCTACGGATGATGAAGATGTTGCTATTGAGAAATTGTAAATTACATTCCAGAAACCTGTTTCGTTTGCAATATTACTATTAATCATTTGAATAATCATTGCTGGGAATGTCATGATTGATGATGCAAAAATTACTGGCATTACACCTGCCATAGCAAGTTTTAATGGTATATGTGTATTTTGACCACCCATCATTTTTCTTCCTACAACTCTTTTTGAATATTGTACTGGTACTCTACGTTCAGCCTCTTGTACAAATACAACACCTGCAATTAATACTATTGCACCAATTACTACACCTATAGCTATTAATAAACCTGTTGTAGTAAATGCTCCGCCTTCAAACATTAAATTCCATATTGCATTTACACCCTCTGGCAAGCCTGCTATAATACCTACAAAGATTAACATAGAAATACCATTTCCTATACCCTTTGATGTAATTAGCTCACCTAGCCACATAAGTAGGGCTGTTCCTGCCATAAATGAAATTACAACTGTTGCTCCTGTTAAGAAACTTGTATCCATAAATATTCCAGAATCTTTATATGATAGATAAATACCTAAACCTTCTATAAAGGCTAAAACTATTGTAAGTATTTTAGTATATTTATTTATCTTTCTTCTTCCTTCTTCTCCACCCTCTTTAGTTAATCTCTCTAAAGCTGGTATAACCATTGCTAATAATTGAATTACGATTGAAGCTGTGATATATGGACTTATTGACATTGCAAATATTGATAATCTTGAGAATGCACCTCCAGATATCAAATCTATTAAAGCTGCAAATCCTTGTCCTTTAAAAGCTTCTGATATTTGGAATGTATTAACTCCGGGTACTGTAATATAACATCCCAATCTAAATATTACTATTAATAATAATGTAAATAATAATCTCTTTCTAACATCTGGTGTTTTTAAAGCATTTTTTATAGTTTTAAACATTTTAAATCACCTCTGTCTTTCCACCTAAAGCCTCTATTGCTTCTTTAGCTCCTTTTGTAAATCTTACAGCTTTTACAGTTACTTTTTTATCTAATTTTCCTGTTCCAAGCACTACTATTCCATCGTTTACTTTTGAAATAATTTTATCTTCAACTAATGTTTCAGCAGTTATTTCGTCTTTGCTTGATTTATTAAGCATTGTTAATGTTACCTCTGTGTAATTTTTAGCATGAATGTTTGTAAATCCTCTTTTTGGTAACCTTCTATATAATGGAGTTTGACCTCCTTCAAATCCACGTCTAACTCCTCCACCTGTTCTTGCTTTTTGTCCTTTATGACCTCTACCAGATGTTTTTCCTAGACCTGAACCTATTCCACGTCCTACTCTCTTTTTTGTTTCAGTTTTTTGTGCTGGTTTTAATTCGTCTAATTTCATTTCTTAAGTTACACCTCCTTAAATTATAAAATCTCTTCAACTTTCTTTCCTCTTTTAGCTGCAACTTGCTCAATAGTTTGCATTTGTTTTAAACCTTCTAATGTTGCATAAACAACGTTTCTTGGGTTGTTTGTTCCTATAACTTTTGTACGGATATCTCTATATCCAGCAAGTTCTATAACTGGTCTAACGCTACCTCCAGCTATAATTCCAGTACCTTCTGCAGCTGGTTTTAACATAACGCTAGCACTACCAAATTTTCCAATAAATTCGTGTGGTATTGTTGTTCCTACTATTGGAACTTCTATTAAATTCTTTTTTGCTTCTTCAATAGCTTTCTTTATTGCATCTGGAACTTCAGCTGCTTTTCCATTTCCTAAACCAACATGACCTGCTCCATCTCCAACAACAACTACTGCACTAAATCTAAAAGTTCTACCACCTTTTACAACTTTTGCAACTCTATTAATTGCTACAACTTTTTCTTTTAATTCAGATGTATTCTCTTCTTGCACTTTAAATTTCCTCCTTCCTAATTAAAATTCTAATCCTGCTTCTCTTGCAGCTTCTGCTAATTCCTTAACAACTCCGTGATATATATATCCACCTCTGTCATATACAACAGTTTTTATGTTCTTTTCTAAAGCTCTTTTAGCTATTAAAGTTCCAACTTCTTTAGCTGCTTTAACATTAGAATGTTTTTCTTTTACTTCTTTATCTAATGTAGAAGCTTGAGCTAATGTCTTTCCTTTAGTGTCGTCAATTACTTGTACATATATATTGTTATTGCTTCTATATACACATAATCTTGGACGCTCTGCAGTTCCACTTAATTTTGTACGAACTCTTTTATGTCTTCTAACTCTTTCAGCTTTTCTATCTGTTTTGGTAATCATGTTTTCTCCTTTCTTAAATTAGATTTTGCCAATTTAATTTACATATATTTTAATTTGTTTTATATTTTATTATTTCTTACCTGTCTTTCCTTCTTTACGTCTAATATGTTCATCAACATATTTAATACCTTTTCCATGATAAACTTCTGGTGGTCTCTTTGTTCTTACAACTGCAGCTGTTTGACCAACTAATTCTTTATCAATTCCTCTAACTATAATTGAGTTAGCATTTGGAACATCAAATGTAATTCCTTGAGGAGCTTCCATTTCTACTGGATGAGAATATCCTAAGTTCATTACTAATTTGTTTCCTTGTTTTTGTGCTCTATATCCAACACCAACTATCTCTAATTCTTTTTTATATTCATTTACAACACCTTCAATCATGTTGTTAATTAATGTTCTTGTTAATCCATGTAAACTTTTATTTTCTGCTTCATCATTTGGTCTTGTAACGTTTATTGTATTTCCATCTACTGAAACAGTTATGTTTTTATGAATATCTCTTTCTAATGTTCCTTTAGGTCCTTTTACTGTTAGATGTGTTCCGTCTAATTTAACTTCTACACCTGCTGGTACAGTAATAGGTTTATTTCCTATTCTTGACATTTTGAATTTCCCTCCTTCTTTCAAGTTTTAAGTCATCGAGCCTTAAATTATTAATTATTTTAATATCTTTAATTTTATATTCTATTTTATTGATACTTTTATGCAATTAGAAATTACCAAACGTAAGCTAAAACTTCTCCACCTAAACCTTCATTTCTTGCATCTTTATCTGTTTTTATTCCTTTTGATGTGGAAATTAAAGCTATTCCTAAACCATTTAATACTTTTGGTAATTCGTCTTTAGAAGCATAAATTCTTAAACCTGGTTTGCTTATTCTCTTTATGCCATCTATTACTCTTACACCTTTTTCACCATATTTTAATGTAATTCTTATAATGCCTTGATTTTCATTTTTTATCTCTTCAAATGCTTTTATATATCCTTCTTTAAATAAAATTTCAGCTATTGCTTTCTTCATATTTGAAGCAGGAATATCAACTGTTTTATGTTTTGAGCTATTTGCATTTCTTATTCTTGTTAGCATATCTGCTATTGGATCAGTTGTATTCAATTTCCTTCCTCCTTTTCTTTTATTATATAAGTAATTTTCTTATTTTTATTATATATTAATTTTTTGCTTATGCAATATATTACTTAAGGAATTACCAACTTGCTTTCTTTACTCCTGGTATTTCACCTTTATGTGCTAATTCTCTAAAGCATACACGGCATATACCAAATTTTCTAATATAAGCATGTGGTCTTCCGCATATTTTACATCTGTTATATTCTCTTGTCTTATATTTTTGTTCTCTTTGTTGTTTTACTTTTAAAGATTTTTTAGCCATGATTTCTCCTTTCTTTACAATAAATAATTTTTTATTTATCGCATTAATAATTAGCTTTTATACTATTTTTCATTACCTTATTAAACTTAAATCATTTTTAGCTATATAAGCTTTTATATTAGTTTCTAAAAGGCATTCCTAAAAGTGTTAATAGCTCTCTTGCTTCTTCATCACTTTTAGCTGTTGTTACAAATATAATATCCATACCTCTTATTTTATCTACTTTATCATATTCAATTTCTGGGAATATTAATTGTTCCTTAACACCCATTGAATAATTTCCTCTTCCATCAAAAGAATTTTTTGAAACTCCTCTGAAATCTCTAACTCTAGGAAGTGCTACATTAAATAGTTTGTATGCAAAATCATACATTTTTCCTGCTCTTAATGTAACTTTACATCCCATATTTACACCTTCTCTTATTTTGAAAGCTGCTATCGCCTTTTTAGCTTTCGTAACAATAGGTGTTTGACCTGTTATTATTTTTATATCATTTATAGCATTTTCTAATGATTTTGGATTATCTTTTATATCTCCTAATCCAACATTTATAACTATTTTCTCTAATTTTGGAACTTCCATAACTGATTTATAGTTAAACTTCTTCATTAATGCTGGTACAACTTCTTTTACATATTGCTCTTTTAAAGTTTCCATGTTTTACTTATTCCTCCTTCCTTAAATTATTTTAACTTTGCATTGCATTTCTTGCAAACACGTACTTTTTCGCTTTTTTCTATTACATATCCTATTCTTGTTGCTTTTCCACATTTAGGGCAAACAACATTTACTTTACTAGAATGAATACTGCATTCTACTGGTATAATTCCACTTTCTTCGCCTTGTTTTCTAGCTTTTACATGTTTTTTTCTTACATTAACACCTTTAACAACTATTTTCTCTGTTTTTGGTATTACTGTTAGGACTTCTCCAGTTTTTCCTTTATCATTTCCAGATAAAACTTTTACTGTATCACCTTTTTTTATTTTCATCCTTATTTTTCACCTCTTATTATAAAACTTCTGGAGCTAAAGATAATATTTTCATATATTCTTTATCTCTTAATTCTCTTGCAACAGGCCCAAATATACGAGTTCCTCTTGGGTTTTTATCTTCTCTTATAATAACTGCTGCATTTTCGTCAAATCTTACATATGAACCATCTTGTCTTCTAATTGGTTTCTTTGTTCTAACTACAACTGCTTTTACAACATCACCTTTTTTTACAACCCCACCTGGTGTTGCTGTTTTAACAGAAGCAACTATAACATCACCAACTCCGGCATATTTTCTATATGAACCGCCTAAACATCTAATACACATAATTTCTTTTGCACCAGTGTTATCAGCTACTTTTAATATACTTTGTTGTTGTACCATTATAAGTACCCTCCTTTTTATTTATTTTGAACGTATTATTTTAATTTTTAATTTGAACGTCTATATTCTGAATCTATTATTTTATTACAGCCTTTTCTACTATTTCAACTACTCTGAATCTCTTATCTTTAGATAAAGGTCTTGTTTCCATTACTTTTACTTTATCGCCAATACCGCATTCATTTTTCTCATCATGAGCTTTTAATGTATATGTTCTTTTTTGAACTTTTCCATATGTTTTATGCTTTTCACTAGTTTCAACTGCTACAACTACTGTCTTATCCATTTTGTTAGATTTAACTGTACCAATCATAACTTTGCGAAGATTTCTTTCTTCCATTTTAAATCTCCTTTCCTTATATTTGTTTGACTTATGATAGTTTTTCATTTAATCTTAACGATTTTTATTTTTTCTCTTCTGCTAATTTTCTTTCTGTTAATATTGTATTTATTTTAGCAATGTCTTTCTTAACTTCTTTAATTTTCATAGGATTATCTAAACCGTTTGTTGCTAAACTAAATCTTAATTTAAACAATTCTGATTTTAATTCTCCTAATTCCTTTTCTAGTTCTGGTGAAGACATTTCTCTTATTTTACTAATCTTCATCACTTTCACCACCTATTTCAGTTTCTCTTTTAACAAATTTACTTCTAACAGATAGTTTCATGCTTGCAAGTCTTAAAGCTTCTTTTGCTACTTCCTCACTTACTCCTGCTATTTCAAACATTACTCTTCCTGGTTTTACAAGTGCTACCCAATATTCTACAGCACCCTTTCCTTTACCCATACGAGTTTCAGCTGGTTTCTTTGTTATTGGTTTATCTGGGAAAACTTTTATCCAAACTTTTCCACCTCTTTTTATGAAACGAGTCATTGCTACACGGGCAGATTCTATTTGGTTTGTAGTAATTGCTCCTGCTGTAGTAGCTTGTAATCCATATTCTCCATCTGTTACTCTATTGCCTCTTGTTGCTTTACCTCTATTTCTACCTTTTTGTTGTTTTCTATATTTAGTTCTTTTTGGCATTAATGGCATTATTGCTCTCCTCCTTCCACTTTCTTCTTAGCTGGAAGAATTTCTCCTTTATATATCCAAGCTTTTACACCTATTTTTCCATAAGTTGTATTTGCTTCTGCGAATCCATAATCTATATCAGCACGTAAAGTTTGAAGTGGAATAGTACCTTCTTTATAGAATTCTGTTCTAGCCATATCTGCTCCACCTAATCTTCCTGATACTGCTGTTTTTATTCCTAAAGCTCCTGCTTTCATAGTTTTTTGCATACATTGTTTCATAGCTCTTCTGAATGAAATTCTTCTCTCTAATTGTCCAGCGATGTTTTCTGCTACTAATTGAGCATTTAAGTCAACATCTTTAACTTCAACAATATTTAAATTTACTTCTTTATTAATCATTTTTTGTAAATCATTTTTTAATATTTCTGCAAAGTTTCCACCTTTACCAATTACTAATCCTGGTTTTGCTGTGTAAACATTGATTTTTACGAATTTAGCAGTTCTTTCAATTTCTATTTTTGAAATTCCACTAATGTATAATTTTTTCTTAACATATTCACGGATTTTATGGTCTTCTACTAGGTACTCTGAAAAGTCTTTTTTACTTGCATACCATTTAGAGTCCCAATCTTTTATAACACCAACTCTTAATCCATGTGGTTGCATTTTTTGTCCCATGCTTATACTTACCTCCTATTATTAATCTCTTTCTCTTAATACTATTGTAATATGACTTGTTCTCTTACGAATTCTAACTGCTGAACCTTTTGCTGCTGGTCTTATTCTTTTTAATGTTGGACCTTGGTTTGCGTAGATTTCTGCAACATATAATTTTGCATGTGTCATACTATGATTATTTTCAGCATTTGCTATTGCTGATTTTAATAATTTTTCTACTATTTCAGATGCAGCTTTTGGTGTAAACTTAACTATTGATAAAGCTTCATCAACGTTTTTACCTCTAATTAAGTCTGCTACTATCTTTACTTTTCTACTTGATATTCTAGCATATTTTAGAGTTGCTACTGCTTCTGGTATTTTAACCTCTTGCTTATCCACGATATTTTCCTCCTTTTTAGGTATTATTTATTAATAATTATTCAGCCTTTGTTGTTTTTTCTCCTGAATGTCCTCTAAATGTTCTTGTTGGAGCAAACTCTCCTAATTTGTGTCCTATCATTTCCTCTGTTATATAAACTGGTACATGTTTTCTACCATCATGAACAGCTATTGTGTGTCCAACCATTTGAGGGTATATAGTAGAAGCTCTTGACCAAGTTTTAAGTACCTCTTTTTTTCCTGTTTCATTCATTGCTTCTATTCTTTTCATTAATTCTGGAGCAACAAATGGAGTTTTTTTAGATGATCTTGACATATTCTATTCCCTCCTTACTTTCTTCTCTTTACTATTAATCTATTTGTTTTATTGTTTTTCTTTCTAGTCTTGTATCCTAATGCTGGTTTACCCCAAGGTGTCATTGGTCCTGCGTGTCCTACTGGAGCTCTACCTTCACCACCACCATGTGGGTGATCTACTGGGTTCATAACAGAACCTCTAACTGTTGGTCTTATTCCCATATGTCTTGTTCTTCCTGCTTTTCCTAATTTTACGTTTTCATGGTCTGTATTTCCAACTGTTCCTATTGTAGCTCTACATCTAGTTAAAACTAATCTCATTTCTCCTGATGGAAGTCTTACGTGAGCATATTTTCCTTCCTTTGCCATTAATTGTGCTTCTTGACCTGCACTTCTTACTAATTTTGCTCCTTGACCTGGATTTAATTCTATATTATGAATCATAGTACCTACTGGTATATTTTCTATTGGTAAGCAGTTTCCTGGTTTAATATCTACTTTTTGTCCAGATACTACCTTATCACCATCTGTTAATCCTAAAGGTGCTAATATATAGCTTAATGTTCCATCTTCATATTTTATTAATGCTATATTTGCACTTCTATTTGGATCATATTCGATTCCTACTACTGTAGCAACCATATCATCTTTATTTCTTTTAAAATCTATTACTCTATATTTTTGTCTGTTTCCTCCACCTTGATGTCTTACAGTTATTCTACCATATGAGTTTCTTCCTGCTTTTTCTTTCTTTACTGTTAATAAAGATTTTTCAGGAGTCTTTTTTGTAATTTCTTCGTAAGTAGATACTGAAGTATTTCTTAATGATGGAGTTGTTGGCTTGAAATGTTTCATTCCCATTTTGTTTTCTCCTTTCAATTTATAAAACCTTAATCTTACATTTATTCAATTTATAAAACTTTAACAAGCTCATTGATATATGCAAATTTGCTTTTATAAACTTTAACAATATATTTACGGATTTTTTCCTGCTCCGCATGCAGATATTCTTTATTTTCCGAGTTCTTTCTCGATAACTATTTGTAAATGTTAACAAATTATACGAAACTTATAATTTTTAAGCTCCCATAAATTCGTCTATTGTGTCTTTATATTTTTTAGACATCTTTGTAGCTTTTCCGCCTTTTGCAAGATATGTTTTTTCTTCTAGATTTCTATCTATTGTAACAATAGCTTTTTTCCAATCTGGAGTTTTTCCTTCATATCTTCCCATTCTTTTATTTTTTCCTCTTACTGTTACTGTGTTTACGTTTAATACTTTAACTTCAAAAAGTTTTTCTACTGCTTTTGCAATATCAACTTTTGTAGCTTTTTTGTTTACTTCAAATGTATATTTACCTTGTTGCATATTATCATTACTTTTTTCAGTAACTACTGGTGCAACTATAACATCTTCTGGTTTCATTTAAGCGTACACCTCCTCTAATTTCTTAACAGTATCAAGAGTTATAACTAAATTTTTGTATTTTAATAAATCATAAATATTTATTGTATTTACTAATGTAGTTTTTACTCCTTCTATGTTTCTTGCTGATTTTTGTACATTTTCATTCTTTTCTGGTAATAGCATTAATGTTTTTCCTTCAACTTTTAAGTTGTTTAATATTTTTGCCATTTCCTTTGTTTTAATTTCTTTCATTTCTAAAGAATCAACAACTACTAATTCTTTTTCTAATACTTTTGAGCTTAAAGCTGATTTTATAGCTAATTGTTTTTCTTTTCTGTTTACTGTGTATCTGTATGAACGTGGTTTTGGTCCTAAAGCTATACCACCTTTAACCCATTGAGAAGCTCTTATACTTCCTTGTCTTGCTCTACCTGTTCCTTTTTGTCTCCATGGTTTCTTTCCACCACCGCTAACTTCAGATCTTGTTTTAGTACTTTGTGTACCTTGTCTTTGATTTGCTAAATAATTTACTAGTACGCTATGTACTACTGCTTCGTTTGGTTCAATACCAAATATACTTTCATTTAGCTCTATTTCTTTTACTTTCTTTCCATCTATACCATATACGTCTATTTTAGGCATCTAACTTCTCCTCCTTCCTTATGCTTTTACACTTGATTTTATTTTTAGTATTGCACCTTTAACTCCAGGTACGCTACCTTTTACTAATATTACGTTTTTATCTAAATCTACTCTAACTACATCTAGGTTTTGTATTGTAACTGTTTCTGTTCCCATGTGTCCTGGTAACTTTTTACCTTTAAATACTCTACCTGGTGTAGATGTTGGTCCCATTGAACCTGGTCTTCTATGATACATAGAACCATGTCCCATTGGTCCTCTACTTTGTCCATGTCTTTTTATAACACCTTGGAATCCTTTTCCTTTAGTTGTTCCTTGTACATCAACTTTATCTCCAGCTGCAAATACATCAGCTTTTAATTCGTCTCCTACTTTTAAACCTTCTATAGAATCTAACTTAAATTCTCTTAAGTGTTTTTTAGGTGTTAATTTAGCTTTTTTGAAATGACCAGCTTCTGGTTTATTTACTTTGCTTTCTTTAACATCTCCGTATCCTAATTGAACTGCATTGTATCCATCAGTTTCAACTGTTTTAATTTGTGCTATAGTACATGGTCCTGCTTCTATAACTGTTACTGGAATAACTTTTCCTTTTTCGTCAAATATTTGAGTCATTCCAACTTTTTTTCCTATAATTGCTTTTTTCATTTTAAAAATTCCTCCTAACTATTGGCTGATATGTATGTAATTCACTTAATTTTTTATTACATATTCAGCTTGGTTTTTTTAGAAAATTTAAAAAGTTTAAATAATTTTTAAGCTTTTTAACTTTCTGTAAAATTTAAACTATAATTTTATTTCGATATCAACACCTGCTGGTAAATCAATTTTCATTAAGCTATCAACAGTTTTTTGTGTTGGATAAAGAATATCAATAACTCTTTTATGTGTTCTCATTTCAAATTGCTCTCTAGAATCTTTGTCTTTGTGTGGAGAACGTAAAATTGTTACTATTTCCTTTTGTGTTGGTAATGGAATAGGTCCTGATACTTTTGATCCTGTTCTTTTAGCAGTATCTACTATTTTTTCAGCAGACTGTTCTAATAGTACATGATCATAAGCTTTTAGTCTTATTCTCATTTTTTCACTTCCTACTTTGTTTGATGTTGCCATTTGCAATTTCCCTCCTTAAAATAAATTAATTTTGTGGTCGGAAGTTTTAAACGCACCCTGGTGTTTCATATATTACCATTATAAAATCCCAAATTTGCATGATTATTTTGGGATAAGTGCTATATTTTTATTATAAAACTTACCGCCTGGTCTAAGCCATGACATACTCCATAGAAGTTCCCTCCATCCCTCATATTTCAAAGGATGTAGCCACATTCTACTTCAACGCGCTTTTTACATGCTCATACATTATATAACGGTTTTTCCGTAAAGTCAAGAGATTTTTGCATAAAAATCAGATTTTGTTTATGTAAATTTTATTTGTAAAAATCTTTCCTTTTAATATCTATGCTACTATCACATATATCTATTTTCTTGCAAATGTTTTTCAATCAAAATTTATGTACTTTTAGTTGCTATTTTATTCTAAATCGTTTAATATTAACATATAATAAAAATAGGAGTGATGATTTTAATGTTTAAAAATTATATAAATTCTCAAAAACAAAATATTGTGAATTCCATTTGCGATTTAATAACTTTTCCTAGCGTATCTGAAGAAACTAGCAAGGAAAATATGCCATTTGGAAAAGCTTGTGCAGATAGTTTAAAATATTTCTTAAATTTAGCAACTTCATTGGGATTTAAAACCAAAAACGTAGATGGATATTGTGGATGGGCAGAATTTGGAGAAGGTAAAGAACTAATTGGAATAATTGGTCATTTAGACGTTGTTCCTGCTATAGAGGAAGACTGGAACCATTCCCCATTTATTCCCACAGTAGAAAATAATTTAATATATGGTAGAGGTGCTATTGATGACAAAGGGCCTGTTATTGGTAGTCTTTATGCAATGAAAACAGTTATGGATTATTGCATAAGTAATAACATAAAAATTAATAAAAGAGTTAGATTAATAGTCGGCTTAAATGAAGAAAAAGACTGGAAATGTATAGAATACTATAAAACACATGAAGAAATACCTACTTTAGGCTTTAGTCCAGATGCAGACTTTCCATGTATATATGCAGAAAAATCTATACTGTCAATTCTTCTTTCTCAAAAACTCACAGACTCTAAAATAACCATAGAAGACGTTGACTGTGCAAACAATGCTCTAAATGTTGTTCCAAAATATTGTAGTTTAGTGCTTTCAATAAACGATGCTTCTATTTCTACAGAATCTATAATAGAACTTTTAAAAACTTCTATTTCAAATAACAACTATGAAATTGATATCTATAAAATAGATAATTGTAAAATAAAACTAACCTCTTATGGTGTATCTGCACACAGTGCTCACCCAGATTTAGGTGTAAATGCCATTAGCAGATTATTAATTATTTTAGCAGAACTTTTTGAAAATCTTAATATAACTACATATAGCCTAATAAACACTTTTTCTAAATATATTGGAACAGATAATAACGGAACAAAAATGAATATGAATTTCAAAGACGAATCAGGAATTCTTACAATGAACCCATCACAAATATATATGAAAGATAATAAATTAAATATCGCAATAAATTTAAGAATACCTGTAAGTGTAAAGATTACTAATATTGAAAATATCTTCAAAAATGTTTTTGAAAACAGCATGAGCACTTTTAATAATGCAGGTAATGTAAGAAATGCAAATAGCATAAATAATTTTAATACTACTAATAAAACTACTATTAATACAAATATTAAAGTTTCAACAATAAACAGTAAGCCCGCATTATACATAAACAAAAACAATACTTTAGTAAAAAAACTATGTGAAATTTATAATTCAGAAACAAACTCCAACCTAACCCCTATAGCTATTGGCGGAGCCACATATGCACGTGCATTTCCAAATTGCATTTCATTTGGAATGAACTTTCCTGGTGATACCGATATGTGTCATCAAGCAGATGAATTTGTAGACATAGACAAACTACTTTTAGCAACAAATATATATGCTAAAGCCATTTACGAACTACTAAACTATTAGGGACGGGGTTAAATAGTTTAATGGAAATATATTAAAATTATATACAAAACATTAAGATATTATTTATTTAGTAACATTTTGTGGGGACCAGCAAATTATAGCTTGTAAAAAATTTATTTTGTAAAACTTGTTTTTCATAAATAAATTTTTTTACAAGCTATTATGCAGCTGGGAGTTACTAAATAAATAATATCTTAATGTTTTGTATTATAATACTCAATCCATTAAACTATTTAACCCCGTCCCTAATAGTTTAGTTGATTTTTTGAAAAAATTATGTTAAACTATTTGTATCAAAATTCAATTAGGAGGATTACTATATGAATCGAGATTTAAATAAAACTCAGTTATATGGTGTCGCACTACATTCAGCAAATTGCTACAATACTGGTTACTTAAGATTTGTAGAAAAAAGTAATGGTATATCTTGCATTGATGGTATTCTTACTGAAGATTATTTTCGGTTTGATTATGGAGAAGATGAAGACGGCTATGGCTTTATAGTCTTAACCATTTTAGAATCAAACAGTCAACCTAAATATTATGCTTTTGTCGATTTAGATTGTAATAATCTTGTATTAGAATCCGGCGTTTACCACCTTGGTATTTCTATTACCGATGAAAATGATATTATTTATTTTACATTGCTCAATTCTATTGAGAACACTCCTTTAGTAGATACCATTATTTCAGCAATTGATGTAGCTCAAAAAGCAATGAGGGTGTCCTAAAATAGAAACCCGAAAGCAAAAATTCCAGTGAGAAATCGCTGGAATTTTTGTGTGTAAAATTTTA
>CANQDO010000030.1 GCA_947593355.1 uncultured Clostridia bacterium
CGCTGTGTCGACTTATATATTTTACCATTAAATAATTTTTTTTGCAAAAGGTTTTTGAAAATTTTTTGAAATTTTTTGTATTATTTACTTACTTTTTAGTTGTAATCCATCTTTAAAAGCTTCTCCAACTCTTTCAGTAACCTTATAATATCCATGTGTATATGGATCAAATGCTATTGCACTTACTTTTGAAATATCTATTGTATCTCCATTCATTACACTCTCATCAGCAGTAACATTAACTATTTTTCCAATAACGCCTGCTCCATACTCGTCATTTTGATATTCTATAAATTCACATTCAAAACAAATTGGAAATTCATTTATAATTGGTGCATCTACATTTTCTGATTTTGTTACAGATAATCCACTATTTTCAAACTTATTTGACGTATTATTTCCAGATACTACTCCAAAGTAGTCTGCTTCTACAACATGTTTGCTATCTGCAATACTTACAGTAAAAGATTTTCTTTCTTTAATATTTTTAACAGTTTTATGAGTTTCTGTTAAATTTAATATGACTTGATTCCTAGATAACATGGTTCCCCATGCCGCATTCATTACATCAACACTTCCATCTTCATTATATGTTGCAACCATTAGCACAGGCATTGGAAATATTGCCTCTGTAGTTTTAATATTCTTTCTCATAAAAAATTCCTCCTTTAATATTATTATTTTTGATTTTCTTTATACTTATTATAATACAACGCAATTATTATAGAACCAATACTATTGCCTAATATCATAACAAGCAAATAACAAAAAACTTTTAAAGAAAAAGTACCAGCTATACTAAAATAAAACATATTAGCAACGCAGTGTTCAAAACCGCATAATATAAAAGCCATAACTCCCATAAATATAGCAATGTATTTTCCTACAACATCAGTTTCCTTTTTATAATTATTTACAGCTATATACATAATCATTCCACACATAATTGATAAAATAAAAATACTTAAAATATTATCATTTAATTTAGTATTTACTATATTTGTAGCAGTATCAATATAATTTGTAAATCTTGTTAAACGCATTAAACTCCCAACAGCAAATGTTCCTAAAAAATTTCCTACTAAAGATATTAATAATTCTATTATATAATTAATTTTATTAACTAGTACATAGCCTACTTTACCAGTAAATAGATTGAATGAATATATACATATTGTAAGTAACCCAAAAGAAAAAATAAATGAGCCAACTATCTTATTTTCAATGGCTAAATAAGCAATACCTCCTATACTAATTAAAATACCGGCATAAAAGCCTTTAATTAAAAAATCCAAATATTTTTTCACGACTATTTTCCCCCAATTTCTACAAATTATTATTAATATAACGAAAGTATAACAAAAAAGTAAGTGATTGTAAATATCACTTACCTTTATATTTATTCTTCATCTTTAATAATATTTTTACTGCCTAAATAAGTAGCATACCAAAAAATATTCTAATTTTTCTAAATAATGCTTTATTTGTCATTTTTTCGTCATCTTCTACTATTAATATTTTTTGCATATATTAATTCCTTTCCTTATTTTATTTAATATTAATATAGCACTCCCTATTAAGGAAGTGCTATATTAGTAGATAGTTACCAAGAAATAATTGCCTGACCGTTATCACTATAGACTTTATAGCCAAGAGATCCAAGGAAACTTTTATTCATTTCATGAATCTCATGCTTAATAGTAATGCACCATATACCTTGTACAATGGCTTTATTAATCAGTGACTCAATTTCATTCCTTTCATACATTATATATTGATTAGTTTGCCCTTTGTACAAAGTGTTAATTCGCTCCCGTGCTTCTTTTGCTGAAATCATTTGGTAACCTCCTTTGATTGAATCATGCAAGTTATTGTAATAAAATTATTATAGCATATTAACATAAAATAGTCAATTTAAATACCTTTTCAACTCTTCAATTCTTTCCTCTGCCTCATCTATCCCTTGAGTATATAATTCTTTAAGTTTTTCCTTATTACGTTCTAACCTTGAAACTTTTACAGCTTTTTGTGGCTGAAACACAAAGATTTTATTCTCATTTTTCATTTTTTCTATTTGCTTGTATAGTTCATTATACTTTTGAGGCCTACTATATATACTATCTAAAAGTTTAGGATATTCACTAAATTTTTTATCATATAATTTTTTAGCACTTTTAGACATCTCTTTTTTTCTATAATCACTACTTCTAGTTAAAACCACAACTATCTTTTCGTAATTTTCATTTATTGCCCATTCAATAGGTATATTGCAATCTACGGCACCATCTAAATATGGCTGTCCTTTTATATTTACAATATTACTTACTATTGGCATGCTAGATGAAGCTTGTAATAATGTTTCTAGTTTTTCTTCACCCTTTTCAAAAAATTCAGTTTTCCCTGTTTTGCAATTTGTAGCTCCAATAACAAACCTTTTATCTGAATTATTAAATTTTTCCCAATCAAATGGAATTTTTTCTTTTGATATTGTATCAAATAAGTAGTCAAAGCCTATTAAACCTTTATTGTTTTTAAAGGCCTTTATTCCAATGTATCTGGAATCTTTACAATAATTAATATTAATATTTGCTGTTCTTCCCTTTTGACCAGATATATAGTTACAGCCTGTTAGAGCACCAGCAGATACACCAACAACACAATCAAATTCTATATTGTTTTCCATTAATACGTCTAATATTCCAGAAGTATATAAACTTCTCATTGCTCCACCTTCAAGTACTAAAACACTCTTTTTCATAAATTTGTTCCTTTCTCCGCTCTATTTATTAACCCTAAATTATATAGATACTTTACACTAAATTTGCACATTCAAAATATAAATTATTCTGTTCTTAATGCTATAACTGGATCCTTTTTAGAAGCGGCTCTTGCAGGTATTAATCCTCCAATTAATGTAAGAATAACACTTAAAATCACTAATATTAAAGCATTATTAAAATACAATGTTACATTTAAAGGAATATTGCCTGTAAAATGATGTAAAACAGAATTAATAATAGGGATTAAGCTATAGGCAATTCCAATTCCAAATAATCCAGACAATAACCCTATTATAAAGGTTTCTGCATTAAATATTGAAGATATATTATGCTTTGAAGCACCAATAGCTCTTAATATTCCTATTTCTTTTGTTCTTTCATATACAGAAATATAAGTAATAATTCCTATCATAATTGATGATACAACAAGTGAAATTGATATAAATGCAATTAATACATAAGTTACAGCATTTACTATAGTTTTTACTGAACCCATAAGTATTCCAGTAGTATCTGTGTAGTTAATAACCTTATCTTCTTCGCCCTGTTCTTCCATCTTTTGATTATATGAATCTATATAATCCATAAAATTTTCTTTTCCATCAAAACTATTAAAGTAGAAAGATATATATGTTGGTTCTTCTTTATCTTGATAGCCAAGAGATATTAAGTTTGTTTTAGCAGTTGTTTCTGTTCCAGACATCATTGCAGTTACTATTCTTGTTATTTCTTCTTCTGTCATTTTTAATTGAAATGCACTTGATATTTTCTCTTGATCTACATTAAAAGCTGAAGCAAAACTATTTGTTAAATTGCTTGTAAGCTCCCCTACTTTTGTTAATATAGTCTTTTTCATAACAGCTTCTGTCATTACTCTTGCCATTGTATTTTCAGTTTCTTCAATTGCAGTACTTCCTGTAAAAGATTTTATAACTGTAGATACTATATTTTTATCAACAACAGCTGTAAGTTCTTGAGGTGAAGTGGATTGATTATTACCTGAACCACTACTTGGAATATTTGATGATTGAGTATTTGTGTTTCCACCTGCTAATTGATTAAACATATCTGCGAAACTATTTCCTTGAGGTTTACTATCTATAATTTGATTTTGCTTATCTATTGCTTGATTTTGCTCACCTACAGTTTCATTTATAACTCCTCCTGCTTGTGAATTTGAATAATCTGGATTTTGTGGCATAAATTGTGACATAGCACTATATGCATTTATATATATTTGTAATAAACTTTTTAATAATCCAGAATAAGTAGTTTTAAATGTGCTACTAGGAATTACATAGTTCTTTTCAAGTGAGTTTAATATTTGAGATGCTTCATTTCCACTCAAATACTTTTCTACAATGGTATCTATATCTCCTATAGAAAATTTTCCATCAATACTATTAAACATTCCATTTGCTAAAGTATTTAAATTATCTGCAAAAGATTTTTTAGCAGGTGAAATATCTGTAGTTACAGAATTAACTATTTCTGTCATATAATTTTGTGTTTGCTTTTGTAATTGTGTTTGATCTATTTTTACATTAAACGCACTTTGTAATTTTTCACTGTCAATACTAACTAAATCTTCGAAATTTAAATCAAATTTATTATTTTTATCATCAAACCTTGAACCTGAAAATACATCTATTTCTGAATTGTCAAGTTGTTTTTTTACAATATCTGTAGTTTCAGAGTAATTAATTATATAATCAATTAAATCGCTTGTATATGAAACCCCAGGAGTTAATATCATAGAAGATACTCCTTCTTTTGGAGAAACTATACCAACTATTTTTAAGTTAATTGCATTATTATAAAGGTCTTGCAAATATGTTTCGTCCTCTGTCATATCTTCATATACGCTGTATTTATCATTATATTTATATGTGTTAGCTGGCATTATTAATTTAAGTTCTTTGTTCATTAAGTCTTCATATGAAAGTGTAAGCGGTTCATTATTTATATCAACCTTTTCACCATTCATAATTTTAGAAACAATACTAGATAATTCTTCAGGATCTCTAAATCCTAATGAATAAACTAATAAATCTGAAATAGTATTTGGTTCTGACAAAACAATCATCATTTCATTATATTTCTCCGGTAAACGCCCTGCCAATATATCATAAGAATTATTTATAGCATTTTTATCATTAATCATTTGAGAATATGCTGAGGTAAAAGAACGCATAAAAATAGAACTATATGAAGAATTAAATAAATTACTTGGATTTACTTTAGCTATTTTACCTGTATCATCTTTTGTATAAATATTAGGCTCTACACTATATGAATACTCTATTGAAGATATATTATCTTTTACTTCATTGCTATTTTTATCTAAATAATTTTTAAAACTCCTCAAATCATTTGTACTTAAAGTAGATAACATCGTAGAAATGTATTGTTCTTCTTCAACTGTTCCTGGTTCATGCTCTTTATTATCTTCTGAGGTCATTGAAAGTAAGACTCCTGTTATGTCTGTAGTTTCTTGCATTACTGTAAGAGGGTATGATGTTAATGTATCTTCTTGAATACTATCAACATACCCTTGAAATCCATTAGATACAGCTAGAACTAATGCAATTCCGAATTATACCTATTGAACCTGCAAAAGCTACTAAAACTGTTCTACCCTTTTTAGTTAACAAGTTATTTAAGCTTAATCTAAATGCTGTCCAAAATTTCATAGATGTTCTACCAATAGAAGATTTATCATTTTCAATATAACTTTTTTCATCATTAGGTATAGGATTTGAATCTTCAGTAATTGTACCATCTAAAATTTTAATTATTCTAGTTGAGTATTGTTTTGCTAAATCTGGGTTGTGAGTTACCATTATAATTAGCTTATTTTTAGATATTTTCTTTAATATTTCCATTACTTGCACACTTGTTTTTGTATCTAGTGCACCTGTTGGTTCATCTGCCAAAATTATATCTGGATTATTTACTAATGCCCTTGCTATTGCTACCCTTTGCATTTGACCTCCAGATAATTGATTAGGCTTCTTATATAAATGATCTTTTAATCCTACTTCATCTAATGCTTTTATTGCTCTTTGTTTTCTTTCTTTTTTTGAAATTCCTCCTATTGTTAAGGCCAATTCAACATTTGATAATACTGTTTGATGCCCTATTAAATTATAGCTTTGAAAAACAAAGCCTACTTTATAATTTCTGTAAGCATCCCAATCTCTATCTTTAAATTTTTTAGTAGATTTACCATTGATAATAAGGTCTCCTGATGTATATCTATCTAATCCACCTATAATATTAAGTAAAGTTGTTTTTCCACAGCCACTTTGACCTAAAATAGAAACAAATTCTGATTCCCTAAATTTTAGAGTTATACCTTTTAATGCCTCTACCCTTTCATCCCCCGTTACATACGTCTTTTTAATGTTTTTTAACTCTAGCATTTAAATCTCCTTTCAAAAATTTCACTATTTATAATAGCATATGAGAAAAAAATTATCAACAAATTATTAAAGGAACTTCCATTTCTTCTTTTGTAAGACCACAATGTGTTGATTTTTTACAGGCTTTCCATCTGCTAAAAAAGTTTCTAATCTTATTATACTATCTGATATAGATAAAGCTACATAATTTCCAATAAAATCGTCTATTTTAGGATGTTTTTTTCCATATCCTAAAAAATGTTTATCTAAGAATTCTTTCTTTTTCATTAACCAAAATTTTCCTTTGAAGACATTATTGAATCTCTCTTCAAATATTTCCTTTTACTTCATCAGATGTTGTTCCAAATTTATGTAATTCACTATCAGGTTTATCACAGTATGCAAATATAAATTTTTCCTCTGGAATGTTACACAACATTTTTATACTTGATATTATCTCATCAATTGAATCTGCTTTTATACTTCTTAAAGATCTTTTGTCTGAATATGATGGGGTAATCTCATATGCTTTTATTTCAGGTGAAGCCTCTTCTATTTGTTCAAAAATTGTTTTATAATTTACAACTGTTTTAAATACATTAATTTTTGCTTTTTCTATGCTATCTCCATTATAAGATTCTCTGTGTGGTAACATATCTAATGCTCTACCATATTCTTTAAAATACTGTGACCAAGCAATCCAACCTGTTTCAAATGGTGGTTTACCTGAATAATACGTTGTTAGTGCTGCCGTAGTTGTTGATGGGTATACTGATGTTATACAATCAACTTTATTTTTCTCAAAAAATCCATTTGGAGATACATTATTTAAAATATGCTCCCCCATTCCATCTAATATTAACAATACTACATTTTTATATTTTTTACTTAATTTTTCATCTAAAACTTTTATGCTCTGTTGGCACATTGTAGTTCTTTAATATTGATGTTATTAAATTTAATATACTATGTTCATAATTTGGTAATACTAATTCTTCCATACTTTTTTCCTTTCATTTTTATTATTACTATATCACAAAATATAACTATTAACAATTTATATAATAACTTTTTTACTTATAATATAAAATTATAATACATAAAAAAATGTATCCATTTTATTTTGGATACACTTCTATATTTTACTGGTTTTTACCACAGCAATTTTTGTACTTCTTACCGGCTTCCGGCATGGGCATAAATCATTCCTACCTACTTTAGGTCCGCTATTTACAACAGTTCTACTGACTTCGGTTTTTTGAGGTGCACTACCATCTAAACGAGTAATTGCTGCATCTTCTAAACCTGCACCTGTTATTTTAGTTGTTTCTTGTCTTTGAACTCCCTCTCTCTTTCTAGCATTTAATAAGAACTTAACAACATCAACTCTAATAGATGCAACCATTTCATCAAACATATCAAATCCTTCAATTCTATATTGAACAACTGGATCTTTTTGACCATAAGCACGAAGTCCTATACCGTTTTTCAATTCATCCATGTTATCTATGTGGTCCATCCATTTTTCATCAACTATTTTTAATGTTACAACTCTTTCTAATTCTCTTAACGTTTCACTTCCAAAGTCAGCTTCTTTTTGAGCATATAACTCGTGTGCTGCTTCTTTTAATTCATTTATAACCTCTTCTTGCTTTGGTTTTTCTTCTTTTAAAGAATGAATTTTATCAATTCCAAATGTTACACTTATATCTTGCATTAAAGCTTCTTTGTTAACCGTTTCATCTGCAAAATACATATTTACAATATCTTCTGCTACAGTATCTATCATGTTTATTACTTTATCTTTTAAGTCTTCCCCATCTAGCACTTCACGTCTTTGCTTATAGATAATTTCTCTTTGTATATTCATAACATCATCATAATTTAAGACATTCTTTCTTATACTAAAGTTTCTGCCTTCAACTCTTTTTTGAGCAGTTTCAACAGATTTAGTAATCATTTTAGATTCTATTGGCATATTTTCATCAGCGCCAAGCATATTAAATACTTTAGTTACTGCATCTCCACCAAATATTTTCATTAGATCATCATCTAATCCTATATAGAATCTAGATTCTCCTGGGTCACCTTGACGTCCACTACGTCCTCTTAACTGGTTATCAATTCTTCTTGATTCATGTCTTTCTGTACCAATTATTTTAAGACCTCCAGCCTCTAATACTTTTTTCTTTTCTTCTTTTATTTCTTTTTCATATTTATCTTGAAATTCTTTAAATTTCTTTCTTGCTTCTAATATTTCTTCGTCATCAGTTTCATTAAATGCAGTAGCTTGCTCTATTAATTCATCTGAATATTTATATTTTCTCATTTCTTGCTTTGCTAAATATTCACTATTTCCTCCAAGCATAATATCGGTACCACGTCCTGCCATGTTAGTAGCAATAGTAACGCTTCCTAATTTACCTGCTTGTGCTACAATTTCAGCTTCTTTTTCATGGAATTTAGCATTTAATACTTCATGCTTAATACCTTCTTTACTTAATAATTTACTCAATATTTCAGACTTTTCAATAGAAACTGTACCAACTAGAACTGGTTGACCTTTTGCATGGCTTTCTTTTATATCATTAATAACTGCTCTAAATTTAGCTTGTTCATTCTTATAAATAATATCTGAATGATCATCTCTTATCATTGGCTTATTTGTAGGAATTTCTATAACATCTAATTTGTATATTTCTTCGAATTCTGCTTCTTCTGTCATAGCAGTACCTGTCATACCAGAAAGTTTATTATACATTCTAAAATAATTTTGGAATGTAATTGTAGCTAAAGTTTTAGATTCATCTGCTATTTTAACATTTTCTTTTGCCTCTATTGCTTGATGTAAACCATTGTTGTACCTTCTCCCATACATAATTCTTCCTGTAAATTCATCTACAATTAAAACTTCTCCATCTTTTACAATGTAGTCTATATCTTTTTTCATAATTCCATGTGCACGTAATGCTTGGTTAACATTATGTACTAATTCAGAGTTTTCTATGTCGTTAAAGTTTTCAAGATTAAATTCTTGTTCCGCTTTCTTAATACCTTTCTGTGTAAGTGATGCAGATTTAGCTTTTAAATCAACTATATAATCATATTTTTCATTATCTTCTGCTTGTTCAAAGTCTTTAACATCTTCTTCTACAATAATTTTAGGAGTTAATTTTCTAACAAAACGGTCTGCTTTGCTATATAAGTCTGAAGACTTGTTTCCTCTACCAGAAATAATAAGTGGTGTTCTTGCCTCATCAATTAAAATACTATCAATCTCGTCTACGATAGCATAATTCAATTTTCTTTGCACTAATTGATTTTTATAGATAACCATATTATCTCTTAAGTAATCGAATCCAAATTCATTATTTGTACCATAAGTTACATCACAAGCATATGCTTTTTGCTTTTCATCTGGTTCCATTCCAGCAATAACTAAACCAACCGTTAAGCCTAAAAATTTATATACTTTGCCCATCCATTCACTATCTCTTTTAGCCAAGTAATCATTTACAGTAATTACATGAACGCCTTCTCCAGTTAGAGCATTTAAGTAAACAGGTAATGTTGCAACTAATGTTTTTCCTTCACCTGTTTTCATTTCGGCAATTCTACCTTGATGTAAAACAATTCCACCAATTAATTGCACATCAAAATGCCTCATACCTAAAACTCTTTTAGAAGCCTCTCTAACAACAGCAAATGCTTCTGGAAGTATGTCATCTAAAGTTTCTCCTTTTTGTAATCTATTTTTAAACTCTACAGTTTTTCCTTTTAAATCACTATCGCTTAATTTTGAAATTTCATCTTCTAAGCCATTTATTTTTTGTACTAATGGCATAATTCTTTTTACTTCTTTTTCACTATATGTCTTAAATAACCCCATGATTTTCTTCCTTTCAATAAAAAAATTCTCTTAATTTTATACGTAACATACTATATCACTTTTCTGCATAAATTGCAATTACTTGAATATATATTTTATTAAACTATTGTGGTCAGGTTTAAATAGTTTAATAACTAAAATTTGTGCAATCTTTATATTATCGTGTGGTAATGCATTAGTTTTTTGGAGGTAACTAACATGTTCATATATAATTTCAAATTTAATGGATCTAAATTGTTTAAAATAATTTTAGCATTTATTATCATTATAGTTTTAATAATACTTCGGAATTATAGTTTTTAATGTTTTTAATACAATTAAAGTAAATGATAATATAGATTTAAATAAAATTCAAGCTTTGAATAATCAAAATTATTCTACTATGTTAGAAGCGGTTCATAATGATATAGATGCCTATGTTGGTCAAAGAATTAAATATTCAGGCTTTGTATATAGAGTGTATGATTTAAATAAAGATCAATTCGTTCTTGGAAGACATATGATTATAAGTTCTGATTTTCAAACTGTAGTGGTAGGTTTCTTATGTCATTATAATAATGCTATAAATTTTTCTGATAATACATGGGTTGAAATAGAAGGAACTATTACAAAAGGAGAATACCATGGAGATATGCCTATACTTGAAGTTACTTCTATAAAACAAATTGAAAAGCCAAATGACGAGTACGTATATCCCCCAGCTTAAACTATTAGGGACGGGGTTAAATAGTTTAATGGATTGATCATTATATTACAAAACATTAATATATTATTTATTTAGTAACTCCCAGCTACATAATAGCTTGTAAAAAAAATTTATTTATGCAAAACAAGTTTTACAAAATAAATTTTTTACAAGCTATAATTTGCTGGTCCCCACAAAATGTTACTAAATAAATAATATATTAATGTTTTGTTTATTTAATTATAATTATTTCCATTAAACTATTTAACCCCGTCCCTAATAGTTTAAGAGGTGCACAATCAAGTGCACCTCTTTTTGAATAGGATATTTTATTGTTTATTTTGCTTTTACATTTTAATCTTTAGTCTTTCCTGCTTCGAATTCTTCAATTAACTTTGCCTTTTCCTCATCTGAGAGACTATCCCATGTATTTTCATTTTCTTCAGGATTAACATTGATAATCTCATTTTCCTGTGAATCAAGAACTGATGAACCCTCATCTAATTCATTTCTCTTTTCTTGCTCATCAGAAATTGGAGTTGAAAATGCAATATTATCGAATTCGATGATGTTTACAGTTCCATTCTTGTCGTCAAGGTAAGAGATTTTTACAGTATCGCCTTCTCTGGTAATAGATATATCATCAGAAATATCATAAGGAGCTGTAAAAATTTTATCTTCTTCACCTTCAAGAATAAGATAAAACTGTGTGGAACCGGATTCAACAACACTTGAAATTCTTTCAACCTTTCCTTCATAAGTATAGCCAAATGCTTCATCAGTTGTAGAATAACCATTTCCGCTCTTTGTTACAGCTTGTAAATATGCTCGCTCTGTTTCATTTAAGGTAGAACCTTTTGCAGAGATGTTATAATTTTGCACATTTACCATAGCATAAGACTTAATAAGTCCTTCTTCGTCTTTTAAAGCTATAACATATGTCGGAATTCCATTAACATTAACTGGTAATGGTTCAATGGCCTTATAACCAAAGTCTGAAACCAAGCCTTCGGCTGAACTCATAGCAGCTTCTTCAGTAGCACCACTCATATAACACATCTGTGCACTTTTATCTCTGGTATTTACCATAATAAAACCTACACAAGACTGATCACTGCCTACACTAGTCATACCAGTGAAATAATAGCAATTTCCATTGGAATATACGGTTAGTGTTAAGTCAGTCTTTTTAATCATATCAGTTTTGGATGTGAAAGTGTTCCAAAAGCCGTGTACATATTGTCCCCAGTTATCTATTTGATTTTCAATAACCCCTTTAGGCTGAACAATATCTACCCAGTCTGGTACTGAATTTACATCATAAAAGCTTGTTTCTCCTGTTTGGACATCTACAATAACTACTCCGGTTGCTTCTGGATTATTCCACAATGTGCGATTTTTATATGTTGTTACTACATAGTATGGTCTACCAGTATTATCAATTTCGAAAGTAAATTCTGTAAGTCCAGTTGTTCTAAAGCCTCTGTTACGAATATACCTTTTGATATTACTTCCAAACCATGCGCTTCGTTGGTATCGGATATTTAATGGTTCCCCATTTAACTCTGTAACTAATTCTACTTTATTCGGATTTGTTGCAGAGACTTTAATATATCCTGGTGTTGTCCGGTTCGAATTCCATTTAAAAAATCCGGTATGCTCCAATGGAACAACATATATAATTTCTCCATTAACATCCTGAATAGCAGCATCACCAAGCTCTACTCTGGAGCCCAAAGAAATATCTTCACCAATCTTTTTATCTGCTTGTTTCATTGCTAGATTTTCATCTACTATAGGAATTTGAGATGTATCTATCTGCGAAATCATATCATCAAAATCTACATATTGAACTTCACCCAGTTGCTGATGCATTGTAGTTGCATTAAAGAGTGAACTTCCTATAATATTTCCAACTATAAATAGAACTAAAATTATACAAAATGCAACTGAATAAGTTACTATTACAGAAGAATCTTCTTTGACCCACATAAAAATGTTGTTAACCACTATAGTTACGCATAAACATATAAATATGAATCCTCCTAAATAAGCCAGTGACAATGTTGGCTGAAGATAGTAGTACAAACCAAACATAATTGCTACACACAAAATACTTGCAAATGCTTTCCAAACCTTCATAATGTTCTCCTTTTAATGTGTTTTATTGTTTACATGTTACTATTTTGTGTTACAATAAATATTTTTCCTATTCCCTCCTTTTAATGTTTTATTAAAAAGCATTAATTAAAATGTGATATAACAAAACAATTATATCACATTTTATGTAACTTGTAAACTATTAGGGACGGGGTTAAATAGTTTAATGGAAATAATTATAATTAAATAAACAAAACATTAATATAATAATCAATCCATTAAACTATTTAACCCCGTCCCTAATAGTTTACTCTCTGTCAAAAATAGCTTTTGCGAAACCTTTATCAATCATTGTCGCAAACACATTTTTTAAAATTATAAGTACTATTGGACCAATAAGCATTCCAATAATTCCAATAAATTTATACCCTGTATACATTGCAATCAATGTAAAAATTGGATGTATTCCTATTTGTCCAGATACTACACGTGGCTCCATTATTTGCCTTACAATTCCTATTAATAAAAGTAAACCTAATATGGCTATTGCTAAAACAAAATCTCCATTAAATGCAACAATAATAGCCCATGGAATCATTATTGTTGCTGAACCAAATATAGGAAGTGCATCTACAAAACCTATTACTAATGCTGCAATTAAAGGATATTCTACATTTAAGCCTACAAATTTAAAAATATATAAACCTATTAAACATATAAAAAATGAAACTATAACTAGTATTGCTTCTGCTTTTAATAAACAACCCAAGGACTTTATAATTTCTCTTAAATGCTTTCCTATTCGTTTTACCCAAAGCTCTGGCAAATGATGTTCTAATTGGTCAAGCATGTATATTTTGTCTGTACAAATAAAATATAATGCTAAAAAAGTTATAACAGTATATATTCCTATTGATGGTATTGATGTTATAAAGTCAAGCAAGCCGTTTAATGCATCCGTTGCCCATACAGAAATATTACTTAGTAATTCCAATCCTGCATTTTGAATAATATTTATAATATCATTAGAAAGATTTAATTTTGTTAAATCTATTGTAGAAGTAAAATTTTGAAACCATGTTGATATTTTTTCAAAATAACCTCCAAGTCCATTTAATAAATTTGAAGATTCAGCTATTAGTGTCACTACTCCCCATGCAATTAAGCCAATAATAATGGTTAATACTAAAATAAACACTACAATAGCACTTGTTTTCCTTTTCCATTTGAAATGACGCATACAAAAACGAATTATTGGTTCAATTATTAAAGAAATGATGAATGCAATTAAAAACGGCATAAAAAATACAGCTAATCTAAAAACTAGATATATTCCTATAACTGTAAGTATAAAAATAATACTTTTTCTTATTACTTTAGACCAATAATTCATATCTATAATCATATGTATTCTCCTTTGTTTTATATATAGTAGTAGTCCCAAAAATATGGGACAACCACTATTAATATATTATGAAGCTTGCATTCATTTTATTCTGCATTTTTTTCGTTACAATTACAAATATTTTCTAAAGTATTGCAAACTCCCTCTGTACTTACATTTTGATTTTTAGTTAGATCTCCAAGTGTAATAATACCAACTATTTTATTGTTTTCTATAACAGGTAATCTTCTAACTTGATTTGTAGACATTATATTTTCTGCTTCATATATTTCATCTTCTGGCTTACAACAATATACATTACATGTCATTACTTCACTTACAGGGATTTGATTTGTATCTTTATCACAAGCTATTGATCTTAATATAATATCTCTATCTGTTACTAGTCCTACAACATTGTTGTTATTATTACATACAGGAATGCATCCTACATGTTTGTTACACATTAATTTTGCACAATCTTTTACTGTGCTTTCTGGAGTTACACATGTTACTTGATTACACATACAATCTTTAACTTTCATATTTAATCTCATTCCTTCCTTGCCTTCGCTTCGCTCGTCTGTGGAAGGCACAAATCTTTATTAAAAATTCT
>CANQDO010000031.1 GCA_947593355.1 uncultured Clostridia bacterium
TGTTATTATTATTTATGCTTGAATATGGTTCAGTAGCTCAGCTGGATAGAGCAACGGATTTCTAATCCGTGGGTCGGGGGTTCGAATCCCTCCTGGATCACCAATTTGAGGTTTTAAATACAATTTAAACGTGTATTTAAAACCTCTTTTTTTATTTATACTAATTCGTATTTATGAAATTCTTTTATTTTATCATCGCTGATTATGCTTTTTAATGGCCATGGTTTTACTTCTGTCATTTTCCAAGGTGTGTTTTCTCTATGTGTTATATCTACTAATTCCTTTGCTGTTAGTTTCCCGTATTTTTCTAAAGTTTTATCTATACTAAAAAGTTTTTGTATACCATTTTTAGCAAATAAAATTCTACTTCTTGAAGGCATTTCTGATATTAATTTACTTTGAATATCTCTCTTTTCTTTTTCAATAGGCATATATCCATATTTTTTACATTCTTCATAGACACTTGCCACAACTGGTCCGTATTTAAAAGCATAAATTGCATCTAAAAATAATCTTTTGCCAGTATTACACAAATAATCTGCATAACATAAATATACTAGTTTTTCTAATTTTAAATGAGTACATATTACTTTTGATAAAATATATTTTGCAATATCCATACCAATTAAAACTCTATCATCATTTATAAGTTTTATAAATTCATCTACATTTTTTATAACTTTTATATCTTCAAAATATAAATCAGCTTTGCACACTGAACTCCATTCTTCTGTTTCAGAATGAACTATATGAGTGGATATAGAAACATCACTACCACACTTTTCAATTATAGTCTTCAAAGTATCTTCTAATACTGCTTGAGTATTTTCATTTGAAATAACATAGTCTAAAGCGATTCTTGTTCCCTTTGAATATGAACTACTCAAAAAGATAAAATGTGTTACCATAACTATATTTTACCTCCTTTACTCTCAATTTCCCATTTAATATAATCTTGCTTATAGTTTTTATGGGAATTTATATTACATTCTTCGTCTTCCTTATTCCAAATCTGCAATTCCCATTGAAAAGAAAAATTATCTTCTTTAAAATATAAGTGAGTTGCTTTATAATCACCTCTTAATGAATGTATTACTCTTATATTTTCATAATTGTTTTTTACATATTCTTTAATTTCATCAAATTCTATTTTTTTATCTAAAATAATTCTTATTCCAAATAAGTCATTATAACATTTATTAATAGGCTCTTTACCGAAAATTATGTCTTTCACTCATGTAGTTCTTTAATTTAAATTCAACAGAATTTTTTAATTTAACTCTAGTATTTACTTTATCATTATTTATATTAAATTTTTCAAAGTCCATAGTAAGTTGAATATTATTTTCATTTAAAAAATCTCTATATTTAAACACATTATCTAAAATTTCATCATTATTAATTATATCTCTTACTTCTTTATTAGAAAAATTTATTTTTATATAATTCTCACTCTCTTTCCATTTATAGTTGATTTCAGAATGTTTATTTTGAATAAATTGTATAATTTTTTTCAAATTTTCATTCATTTATTTATTAATCATCCCCTATTATTATATTATATGTGATAATTTCCTTCAATATAAATTTTAAATTCAATACCTATTATAAGCAAAATGATAAATTATGTCAATACAATACAAACATTTTTTTGTATTAATTTACTATACTAAATATTTAAATATATGTATTTATACCAAAACCATAAGGAAAATAAAATTGTTTAGTATTTAGTTTATTGTAGTTCACCAAAAAATCACTATACTCTTTTGTATAGTGATTTTTTAATATATTTTTATTTGTGTTTACTGAATAGAGTGAATTTTAATTTTAATAATGCTTTCTTTAATTTCTCCAAAAAGCTCCATAGCCTCTATATGCTTCATATACGTCGAATTTGCTTGTTACTTCATATGGTGCATGCATTGATAATACTGGAACACCGCAATCAATTACGTCTACACCTTTGTTTGCTAGAATATATGCTATTGTTCCTCCACCGCCTACATCTACTCTTCCTAATTCTGCTACTTCGTATTTTACCCCTGATGTTTCAAATATGTTTCTTATTTTAGCTACAAATTCTGCATTTGCATCTGATGCTCCTGATTTTCCTCTTGCTCCTGTGTATTTATTTAATCCAATTCCTCTTCCTAAATATCCAGAATTATTTTTTTCGTATACAGATGCATATATTGGGTCATAACCTGCATCTACATCTGCTGATAACATTTTTGAATTGCAGAATACTTTGTCTAATAAGTTTGGTCTATTTACCCCTAATTTATTTAATATTTCTGATATGAATGTATCAAATACATGTGATTCCATTCCTGTATTTCCCATACTACCTATTTCTTCTTTGTCTGATATTATGCATACTGCTGTTGTTTTTGGGTTTTCTAAGTCTAATAAGGCTGTTAATGATGTGTAGACGCATACTTTATCATCTTGACCATATGCTGCTATCATACTATTGTCTAATCCCATGTTTCTTGCTTTGAATGCTGGTACTAGTTCTAATTCTGAACTTACAAAATCCATTTCTGTTATTCCATATTTTTCATTTAATATATTTAATATATTTAGCTTTACTGATTCCTGAACTTTTTCATCTCCATATGGCATACTTCCTATAAGTAAGTTTAAGTCCTCTCCTTTTACTCCTTCCTTTAATTTTCTTTCCATTTGTTCTGATGCTAAGTGTGGTAAAAGGTCTGTTATTGTAAATATTGGATCTGTTTCGTCTTCCCCAATTTTTACTTCTATTTTTTCACCATTTGGTTTTACTATTACACCATGTATTGCAAGTGGTATTGTTGTCCATTGATATTTTTTTATTCCTCCATAATAGTGCGTTTTAAAAAATGCTAAACCTGTATCTTCATATAATGGATTTGGCTTTAAGTCTAACCTTGGTGAGTCTGCATGTGCCCCTATTATATTTATTCCATTTTCTATGTTATTTTCTCCTATTATTGCTAAGTACATACTTTTTTCTCTATTTATATAATATACTTTGTCTCCCGGTTGCAAACTTTCACAATTTTTTATATCTTTAAATCCTTTTGATTCTGCCATTTCTTTTGATGTTTTTACTATTTCTCTTTCTGTTTTTGATTTGTTTAAATAGTTTATATAGCCTTCTGCATAGTTAAATAAATTTGTTCTTTTTTCTCCTTCTAAGCCTTCCCAACCTGTGTTTATTTTTTTAAATAATTTTTCCTTTAGTTCTTCTGCCTTCATTTTTTTCCTCCTATCTTTTTTTATGAAGTTTTCTTCATTTATTATTATATCCATTTTATTGTTTTTGATTATATCATTAGTATATATTTTTTTCTAGTAATTTTCTATATTTATTATTACGTTTTTTCATATTTTATTCATATGACTCATAAAGTTTAAAAAATCTATTTACAAAATTTCAATTTTGTTGTTAAATAGAGTATGAATATTGTTGTATATTCGCATTTTTTGTAATTAATGGAGTTTTTTATGGATACTATTACTGAAAATAAAAATAATACAAATGAAATTATAGAAAATACTGAATTGATAACTGAAGATACACCTTTAGATAAAGATTCGAATGCTACAGGTATCACTTTACAAGAAAGTGATACTGTTATTAATAATGTTCCTGAGCAAAGTAACACTTCTGTTATTAGTAATGTTCCTGAGCAAAGTAACACTTCTGTTATTAGTAATGTTCCTGAGCAAAGTAACACTGCTGTTAATAATGTTTCAGAAGAAAGCGAAATCGTTGCTAATAATTCTTCTGAGAAAAATACTAACATTAATGTGCTTGATGGAAAAAATCTTGTTCAAGATGTTGTAATTTCAAATTCAACTAATGAAAAAAAGAAGAAAAAATGGTTAATTCTGTTGATTATTAGCATTGTAATATTACTTTTAGTAGGAATTTTCTCTACTATTTTTGGTCTTTTAAATATGAATAATACAAAGATTATATATGGAACTAAAGTTAGTGGCATTGATGTTTCTAATCTTTCTAAAGAAGAGGCTTATGAAAAAGTAAATTCATTTATAGTAGAAAAGCTTGCAAGTCCAATAATTTTAAAACATAATGATTATGAAACTAATATTTTCGCAGAACAATTTGGAGTTACTTTTGATTTAGATTCCGCTATTGATATTGCTTACAATAGAGGAAGATCTGGAAATATTTTTGAAAATAATTTCAATGTTATTAGCTCTTTTTTCTCTGGCGCTAATATTTCTCCAAGTTTTTCATATAATGAAGAGTCTATTAATACACTTTTAGTTGAAATTGAAACTAATTTACCAGATAAATTGGTTGAACCTAGTTATTATATTGAGGGAAATAATTTAATTATAACTAAAGGCGTTGACGGCGTTGTTGTTTTAAGAGATAATTTAAAGAATACTATTATTTATTATATTGATAATTTATCTAGCATAGATTCTACTATTGATATTCCTTGTGAAAATAAAGTAGCTTCTAGCATAGATATAAATAAAATCCATGATGAAGTGTATAAAGCCCCTCAAGATGCATATTTTACTACTGAACCTTATGCTCTTTATCCTCATGTTGATGGAATTGATTTTTCTATTTCTGTAGATGAGGCTATTCAAGTATTAGCTCAAGATACGGAAAGTTATACTATTCCTTTAAAAGTATTGTCTCCTAATGTTACTACTAATCAAATTGGTACAGAAGCCTTTCCTGATTTGCTTGCAGAATATTCTACAAGATATAGCACATCTAATAGAAATAGAAGTACTAATATTTCTTTAGCTGCTGCTAAAATTAATGGTATAGTTATTATGCCTGGGGAGGTTTTCTCTTATAATCAAACCGTCGGAAAACGTACTGCTGAAGCTGGCTTTAAGAGTGCAGGTGCTTATTCTAATGGTCAAGTTATAAATACTATTGGCGGTGGAATTTGTCAGGTTTCCTCTACTTTATATAATGCTGTTCTACTTTCAAATTTGGAAATTGTAGAGAGAACAAATCATTATTTTGATCCTGGTTATGTTCCTGCAGGAAGAGATGCCACTGTTTCTTGGGGAGGTCCTGATTTTAAATTTAAAAATAATAGAAGTTACCCTATAAAAGTAGTTTGCTCTGGAACAGGTGGTAATGTTAATTTTAAGATTTACGGTTTACATGTTGATGGTGATTACACTGTTGAAATTGAAAGTAAATATATTCAGACTATTAAATATAAAACTATTGAGCAAAAAGATGCTTCTTTGGCAAAGGGATCTACTAAAGTTTTAGAAAGTGGCTCTAATGGTTATAAAACTGAAACTTATAAAATATTAAAACAAAATGGTACTGTAATTTCTAGAAATCGTATCTCAACTGATACATATAATCCTCATAATAGAGTTGTTGCTGTTGGCACTAAATAATTTTTATAAATTATTAAAAAAGTAACCCATAAACTGCTTTTTAGCATTTTTTATAGGTTACTTTTTCTAGTTAGTTTTTAGCTATTTTCTTTTTATTCATTTTGCCACTTCCTAGGTTAATATCTTTTATAATTCTTCTTTTTTAGCTTTATTACAATTTAAATTACAGTATTTGCAATATATATCATAATAATGATATTTTGTTTTCTTGCAATTTTCTTTTGTTATTCCTTTTATATTATTTATTTCTATTTTTACATATTCCTTTGCCTCGAGTACTGCATTTCTTTCTAGGCATACTTCTATTCTTTCTAATATTTCTAACATTCTTTTTTCATCCATTATTTTTTCCTTCTTTTTTTACCTTTTTGCTTAAATTTTATCATAGAGTTTTGGCACTTTCAAGTGCTACTTTTATAAATGCCGTTATTATAGAATATTTTATATTAGGAAAAGAGGAGAATTTATGATAAAATTAAATGTTGAACAAATTTTAAAGCAACAAGGAAAATCTAAAACTTGGTTATGTGATAAGTTGGACATTAGTTTATATAATTTGAATAAAGCTATTAAAGGCGGAAAAAAATCTATTTCTTATAAATATTTAGAAGGTTTCCGTCAAGCTCTTGACTGTTCTTTTGATGAACTTTTTACTGTTATTCAAGATGATGAGAAAAAGAAAGCTATATAATTTTCATAAAGTATTTGCTTTTTGACCACTAAATGATAAAATGTAGGTACAAAAATATAAAATAAGTATAAGTTTATAGGAGATTGAAAAATGGAATTTGATGATAGAAATCAAGATGCTATTGAAAAAGCAAATCAAAGATGGAATGATATATATAGTCATTATGAAAGAGAAAAGATAAAATATGATGATTGGTTAGAATTGTTTGATAGAGCAATTAAAAAGTGTAAAACACCTATTATTGATTTAGGGTGTGGTAGTGGTAACGATACATTGTATTTACTTGAAAGAGGAAAAACAGTAATTCCTTGCGATTATTCAAAAAATGCAATTGAAAGCATAAAAAATAATTTTCCAGAAATAGAGAGAGCAGAATGTTTTGATATGAGTAAAGGATTGCCTTTTGAAGATAACTTCACTGATATAATAATTAGTGATTTATCATTACATTATTTTACTGAAAAGAAAACTTTTGAAATATTAGATGAAATAAAAAGAGTTTTGAAACCGAATGGATTATTGTTTTTTAGAGTAAATTCAGTAAAAGATGTTAATCATGGTGCAGGAAATGGAAAAGAAATTGAACCACATTTATATGAAACAGATGATGGAAGATATAAAAGATTTTTTGATTCAGAAGATATTAAAAAGTTCTTTTCTAATTGGGAAAATCTGTATATACATGAAGAAGTAATGGTAAGATATGAAGCAGAAAAAGTTTTGTGGAGAGGAGCTTTAAAAGTTAATAAATAAAGGTGTATTTTAGCTTTATAACAAAAATAAAATATTGGGAAAACTGAACATAAATTTATTTTTCATTATTCATAATAATTTTTCTATTCTAGTTAAAATTTGAATAATCTCTACTTTAATATTTTTGAAAATTTGAATTATAATAACTATTTTGTTTAAATATATTATTTAAATAAAATAATTATTTATAATGTTTATAAATAATATGAAAATACTTATACATCACCTATACAAAAAAAACTAAATAATAGTAATTTATTTCTTAAATTTGTGTAATAATAAGTAGAAAATAATAAAAGTAAGGTGCGACTAATGAAAAGTGAAATGAATAATAATGAAATAAATAAAAAGATAAAACAATATAGTCAAATGGATAAGAAGCAAATTTTTGAAAAATTGCAAACATCTGATGAAGGAATTAGTATTGTTGAAGTAGAAGATAGAATTGAAGAATATGGAAAAAACATTATAGATGTTAATAACAATACAACTTTATTACATAGATTAAAAGAAGCTTTTATCAATCCATTTAATATAGTGCTTATAATTGTTGCAATTGTTACTTTTATAACTGATGTTGTTATATCATCAAGCAAGGATTATGCAACATTTATTTTGATTGTAAGTACAATTTTTATTTCGGCTTTAATTTCATTTTTTCAACAAACTAGTTCAGATAAAGCAGCACAGAAATTAAAAAAAATGATTTCTAATACAATAGATGGAATAAGAGATGGAAATAGGATAATTATTGATTTTGAAAATCTTGTACCAGGAGATATTGTTAAGTTATCATCAGGAGATATGATACCAGGAGATGTTAGAATCATAGATAATAAAGACTTGTTTATTGATCAAGCTTCTCTTACTGGAGAATCAAATCCCGTAGAAAAATTTGCTGAATTGAAAGAAAAGGATGCTGAATTAACAGATTTATCTAATATAGCATTTATGGGAACAAATGTTGTTAGTGGTTCTGCAACAGCTATTATTATTGCAACAGGAAGCAATACCTATTTTGGTAGTATGGCAAAATCGTTATATACTGTAAATGAAAAAAATAGTTTTGAAAAAGGTATTGATGCTGTGAGTAAATTATTAATAAAGTTTATGGCTGTGATGGTTCCAATTATTTTAGTTATCAATTTATTAACCAAAGGAGAGCTATGGGATTCATTAATTTTTGCAATTACAATAGCTGTTGGATTAACACCAGAAATGTTACCTGTTATAATTACATCAACACTTGCTAAAGGTGCTGTAACAATGTCAAAAAAGAAAACAATTGTAAAAAGATTAAGTGCAATTCAAACATTTGGTGAAATGAATATTTTGTGTACAGATAAAACAGGAACTTTAACAGAAGATGAAGTAGTATTAGAAAAATATATGGATGTTTATGGTGAAGAAAGTGTTAGAATTTTAAGACATGCATTTTTAAATAGCTATTTTCAAACAGGATTAAAAAATCTAATAGATGTAGCAATAATTTCGAGAGCAGAAAAAGAAAAATTAAATAGTTTAAAAGAGCAATATGTTAGAGAAGATGAAATTCCATTTGATTTTACTAGAAAAAGAATGAGTGTGGTATTAAAAGATAATAATGGAAAGAGACAACTAATAACCAAAGGAGCAGTAGATGAAATTATTGCAATTTGCTCATATATTGAATTAGATGGACAAGTAGTAGAGCTTACAGAAGAATGGAAAAAGAAAGCATATAGTATATATGAAAAAAATAATAGTGAAGGGTTAAGAGTTTTGGCGGTAGCTCAAAAAAATGAAATTCAAGGAATTAATGTTTTTGGAGTTCAAGATGAGAGTAATATGGTTTTAATAGGTTTTGTAGGATTTTTAGATCCTCCTAAAAGAAGTGCAAAACAAGCTATTTCAGCACTTAACAAACATGGGGTTGATACGATAGTATTAACTGGAGATAGTGAGGGCGTTGCTATTAATGTTTGCAAAAAGGTTGGAATTTCAACTAAAACGTGTTTATCTGGAAAAGATATAGACAATATGTCAGATGAAAAATTGAAAAAAGCTTCAAAAGAATGTAAATTATATGCTAAATTAACACCTTTGCAAAAGCAAAGGATAGTTAGAATATATCAAGAACAAGGTAATACAGTTGGTTATATGGGTGATGGAATAAATGATAGTCCACCTTTAAAACAGGCTGATGTTGGAATTTCAGTTGATACAGCAGTTGATATTGCAAAAGAAACAGCAAATATAATACTATTAGAAAAAGATTTGAATGTCTTAGAAGAAGGAGTAATTAATGGAAGAAAGACATTTACTAATATACTAAAATATATAAAAATGGCTACAAGTGGAAATTTTGGAAATATGCTATCAGTAGTAATCGCAAGTATATTTTTACCATTTTTACCAATGCTACCAATTCACATTTTAATACAAAATTTACTAAATGATTTTGCACAAATAGGAATGCCATTTGATAATGTAGATAAAGAATATATAGAGAAACCAAAGAAGTGGAATACAGCGGGAATTAAAAGTTATATGTTTGCATTTGGAATTATTAGTACAATTTTAGATATAATATGCTTTATTGTATTATGGTATATTATGAGGTTTAATACAATTGAAAAGGCAGTTTTATTTCAAACAGGTTGGTTTGCGTTTGGAATAATATCACAAACATTTATTATTCATATGATAAGAACATCAAAAATACCATTTGTAAAAAGTAAATCGTCTAAACAATTATTGATTTCAACATTAATTGTAACAATTATAACATTAATAATTTCTTTTACAGATATTGCGACAATATTTGACTTAAAAAGATTGCCATTACAATTTGGTTTTCTGATAATTGCATTGGTGGCAATTTATGCTATAATTATTCAATTGTATAAAAAAGTATATTTGAAAATAAATAAAGAATGGTTATAGAATTTTTATAGTTATTTAAAACAATCAATAGATTTGACAAACTTAGAGAATATCACGCTCTTAATGATTATATTGAAGAAAGATATATAAAAGGAAAAAAGAATTTTGTTTTAATAGATGAAGCGTTTCCTAAGTATGTTATGGAAAGTGGAATGTCCGGTTCTTATGTATATAATGAAAAGAAGAAATAATGGGACATTATGATATAGAAATAACTAAAAATATTTATATTAATATTCAAGAAATTTATGAACAAGAAAAAGTTGAATCAGTAATGTGCCAATAAAAAAAATGAATAAATTAATTTTAATTATAGAATAATAATTATAGTTCCCATTTTTTAAATAAATTGATTTTTGGGAAATAATATGTTATAATATTATTGAGGTGAAAATTATGAAATTAATCAAAAGAGATTATTTAAATACGTTAATTGACATTATAGGAACACCAGATATTAAAATTATTACGGGAGTTAGAAGAAGTGGAAAATCTAAATTATTAGAAGTATTTAAACATTATATAGAAGAACATATAGAAAATTATAATATAATATATATAAATTTTAATATACCTATATTTGAAAATTTAATGGAGTATCATAATTTATATGATTATGTGGAAAATAAATATAAAAAAAGCCAAAAAAATTTTTTATTAATTGATGAAGTTCAAATGTGTAAAGGATTCGAAAAGGCTATTAATGGTTTTCACGCATTAGAAAAATACGATATATATATTACAGGTTCAAATGCTTTTTTACTAAGTAGTGATTTAGCTACATTATTTACTGGAAGAACATTTGAAATAAAAATATATCCATTTTCCTTTAAAGAATATATTGAATATTTTAAATATACAGACATAGACGAAGCTTTCAAAAAATATGTTATTGAAGGTGGCATGTCAGGTTCATATTTATACAATTCAATAGATAAAAAATATGAGTATTTAAATGAAGTATATAATACTTTAATTGTAAGAGATATTTTTGAAAGAAATAATATAAAGGATCCAAAATTAATGAGTTCTTTAAATGATTTTCTTATGGATAATATATCTAATAGAACTTCACTTAGAAATGTTTCAAATTCATTAAATACAAATGAATCTAATCTAGAGACTAATCATAAAACTGTTGGAAATTACATTCAATATTTATGTGAAGCCTTTGCATTTTACAAAATTTGTAGATATGATATAAGAGGGAAAAGATATTTAAATAGTGATGAAAAGTATTATTTATCGGATCATGCTTTTAAATATGCTCGTCTAGGAACTAGAAATATGGACTACGGAAGAACATATGAAAATATAGTTGCTATAGAATTACTAAGAAGAGGGTATGAAGTATATACAGGTGTTCTTTACAATAAAGAAATAGATTTTGTAGTTACTAAACAAAATGAAAAGATTTATATTCAAGTAGCAGATAATATAGATAATGATGAAACTCTAAAAAGAGAAGTAGTACCTTTATTACAAATAAAAGATGCATATCCAAAAGTGATAATAGCAAGAACAAAGCATGATAATTATCAATATGAAGGAATACAAATATATGATATTGCAAATTGGTTAAATAGTTAAGTTAAAAAGCGGAATAAATTCCGCCCATAAAGAGCCTGATTAAATTTAGGCTCTTATATTTTATTTTTACATAAAATTTGATATATTAAAATTGGTGATAAATATGTCAAAGTATACCATCAAACAAATATTAGTTGATAATTGGGATAGATTTATTTTAGAGAATCCTAATTTAAATATTAGACCAATTGTATTTGAAGAAGTAAAGCGCACAATAAACTGTGGAAATCCTGATTTAGGTTATGCTTTATATTATTGTGAACATTGCAATAAATTTGTTCATGTTCCATTTCGCTGTAAATCAAGATTTTGTAATACTTGTGGTGTTAAATATGCCCAAGATAGAGCTTTTAATATTTCAAAAAAAATTATTCGCTGTAAGCATAGACATATCGTATTCACTATTCCCAAGCAACTGCGTATATATTTCTTAGAAGATAGAAATTTATTAAATGGATTATTCGAAGCTGCTTCTGAAACTGTTTTATCTTGGTTTCGTGATATGAATAAATCTCAAAACTTTACACCTGGAATTATGTGTACGCTACATACATTTGGAAGAGATTTAAAATGGAACCCTCATATTCATATGCTTTGCTCTGAAGGTGGTGCTGGTAATTCAGAAATTTTTAGGAAAGTTCCTCATATCGCTTTTAAAGCTCTTCGCTTTCGTTGGCAGAAATTATTGCTATCATACTTATCTGAAAATTTACCTATATCTAAATTGGCTTCTTTTAAAAAACTGAAAAATTACTTATATTCAAATTTTAATAATGGTTTTTACGTTTATGCAAAACCTGATAATATATCCTCTATCAAAATCGCTGTCGATTATGTGGTTAGATATACTGGTAGACCTGCTATGGCTCAATCTCGCATCTTAAATTATGATGGAGAATATGTTACATTTTATTACGAACAACATGAGGATAACAAAAGAGTAGAAGAAACTGTTCATGTATTTGATTTTATTAAAAAAATTATTATTCACATTCCAGACAAACACTTTAAAGTTGTTCGTTATTATGGATTATATGCCAAAAATCATAAACATTCTTCAAAAATATTTAAAATGTTATCTCAAACGCAAATTGAAATTAGACAACAGCTTAGAAAATGGAGACTTTCTATTGAGTTGTCTTTTGGCTATGACCCAACTAAATGTTCTTGTGGTAATTTTATGACATTTTTTAAATTGGTGATTCCCAAAAAATATTCTATTGCAACAACTAGTCCTCCTGTTGTATAATTATATTGGAGGTAAATGCTATGAAAAATGAAAAAATATTACCATTTGCAAATGAAACAAAAAAATTAAAAAATGATTTTAAAAAAATGATAGATGATATGCCTGATGAAGACTTTCTAGACATGATATTCTTTCTTATGAATAGTGAATTTGATGAAGATTTCGATGAAGAATTTGAAGACGATTTTGAGGAAAAATTTGAAAATCCTTTTTCTGGAGAAATGGTAAATTTTAAATGTCCCGACTGTCAAAAAATTAGTGCCTATCCTATTGAAATTATTAATGATATTTATGAAGCAACAAAAAAAGAGCCACAAGTTGACTGTTATCACTGTGAAAGTCACAATTCGTCTCCAATTTACTACAAAGCTACTGATGGAAAAATATTTCAAAACTAAACTTCAAAAAAATTCATATTTTTGAGGCATATTTTTTGTGCCTTATTTTTTTATATTTCAAAAATGAACTTTAGAGAAATTTCCTATAACATAACATAATAAAAGAGTGCCATTTCTGACACTCTTTTTGTTCAAGAAAGTTTAGGTAGAGTGACCTTTCTACATCTCCTAACTATGGGTGACGGCTGCCTGTTCCGTCCTCAGAAACTTTCTTTTATATTATATGCTAATTTTATTTTAACATACATTTTATTTTTTTTCAAGAACTTATTCATATTTTTTAGCATAACCATTTTTTAAGTATATATTTATCTTTCTTTCTGTCATAATAAATAGAGTTTTTGCAAACATAGTTCCTTTACTACTTATTCTCACTGCAACTAATACGAACTCATTATTTACTTTATATTGTTTGATATACTCAATAGAACCTTGATTAGGATTTTTTGCAACATATGTTGGGTTTGATATTATTTTTTGTATATCTAATCCATACTTTTCATAATCTTTTAAGTGTTGCCTTTTCATATGCTCAATATTTGTATCTCCTAAAAATATTGGCTGTTCTTCTTCGTATTGTAAGTCTAATATTCTTATAACTTTCTTACTTATTTTACCTATTTGTCTATTCATTTATTCTTCCTTTCTTGAACAATTTATATTTTACAATATTGTTTTATGTTTTTCAATATTTTTATTACAATTTATATAATGAAGATATACTAAAAAAATATTACAAACAATTTTATATAATTTTAAATGATTTTATATAATTCTGTCTAACAATAATTCTAACAAAAATTGGAGTTTTTATTGATTTTTCAACACTTCCAAGACTTTTGATTTTTGTTAGACTAATTTTTTTACTGTCTAACAAAAACTCTAACAAAAACCCCCTAACGCTGTATTTATGCAAATAATTTCAAATAATCTTAAATAGGAAAAATGCCCATTTATTAAGGTTTTTGGTGACTTTGAATAATTTTGAATAAAAATAAAAAGTGCTGAAACTCGCTTGTTTCAACACTTTTCTGGTCGAGGTGAGTTCTCGACTTTTTGTACTATTTTCTTTGATATTACTGCCTTTCAGAGTTTGTAATTTTTTTTGC
>CANQDO010000032.1 GCA_947593355.1 uncultured Clostridia bacterium
ATATAGGTTTTGCATCTGGAAATATTAAATTTGCTAAATCTTTATAATCCATATTTTTTCTCTCCTTTATAGTGTGCCATATACATTAATACAGCTCAATTTTACCTTCATATTATAACAAATATCCTTCTTATTTACAATACTTTATTTTATTTTACGTAAAAACAGGCGGAAATATTAATTTCCGCCTGCAATATAATAACTTCATTAAATACATACAACTTTACTCTTTAAAGTTCTAGCTAAACACACTCTTGCACTTTTCAGCAAGCAATACTATTCTTCCAAGTAGCATCCTACTTCCGCGATTAATTCACTTTGAGCTCTGATTGCTTCGCATTTTGCTGCCTCTGACCATTTCTCAATGGTAAACTGATTTTTCCATCTTTTGGAGTTGTACGCCATCATAATTCCTCTTGAGGAATTTACCACAGCACCGCCACCCTGTTTGTCGAAGTTTACAACAATATCTTTGGCAGTTGCACCCTGTGCACCATAACCTGGTACCAAGAAAAAGGTATTCGGCATAATCTTTCTAAGTTCTTCTGCCTGCTTAGGATGAGTTGCACCTACAACTGCTCCTACTAAATTGTAATCTTCGTTACCTTCTGGGTTAGTATAGTTACCCCACTGGTTCACCAGTTCAGCAACCTTCATATACACGGTCTTTCCATCTTTTAAAACCAAATCCTGAATTTCTGCAGAAGAAGGATTAGATGTTTTCACTAAAACGAAAACTCCCTTCCCTGTTTCTTTCGCCAAATCCAGAAACGGCTTTATGCCATCAGTTCCGAAATACGGGTTGATAGTAATAGCATCAAACGGAGAACCATCACACAGGAAGGCATTTGCATACTGCTCAGACATATTGCCAATGTCTGCCCTCTTTAAATCGCCTATTACAAAATAGCCTAATTCTTTGGCATACTTTGCAATTTCCCAATAGACATACTCCATGCCACACGCCTCGAAAAACGCACTGTTGATTTTTACAACACCAACTTCCGGCTGTAATGCCTCCAAATACTCCTCACAAAAATCCCACATCTGACTTTCAAGGATGTCGACCTCATCCATAATCTCATCAGGCCCATCATATTTGCTCTGGCTTGCCTCAACCATAGATAAAATCTTCCTAATATCCGGGTCAAGCCCTGCCACAAGTGGTCCCCTTTCTTTTACTATCTGGTTTAACCGTTGCATTGCATTCATTTTTTTTCCTTTCTGCTCATTTGAGCTTAAGATATTTTTATAAGTAACATATTTATATTAGCACAAATCTGCTTGTTGTGCAAGTTAAACTATTAGGGACGGGGTTAAATAGTTTAGCAAATTTATTTTATATTTCAAAACAATAATATTATATTTTTCTTCGTTGCCCCATTTAAGAAAATGTAATTCGCTTATCGCTCATAACATTTTCTAAAAAGGTCCCCACGAATCACTTCGAAAAATATAATATTATTGTTTTGAAAATAGCATATATAATTTTTTTTGCTAAACTATTTAACCCCGTCCCTAATAGTTTAACCCCCGCCGGTTGGTAGTTTTACAATGACATTATAATAGGTAAAATCATAGGATTTCTCTTTGTCTTTTGGAATATATAATCTCTAATATTATCTTTTAAAGTAGATTTTATTGTTCCCCAATCTGTTATTCCCTTCATCTCTAAATTTTGCACTTCATCGCGTATTTCTTTTTTTACGTCATCCATTAAGTTTTCTGATTCTCTAACATATACAAAACCTCTTGAAATAACATCTGGTCCTGCGACAATTTCTCCTGTAGATGAATCCATAGTCATTACTATAACTATTAATCCATCTTGTGATAAATGTTGTCTGTCGCGAAGTACAACATTTCCAACATCTCCTACTCCTAAACCGTCTACTAGTATTTTTCCAGATGGTACTGATGTTGTTAATTTTGCTTCGTTTTCGTTTAATTCTAATACTCTACCATTTGTAGTCATAAATATATTCTTTGGGTCTACTCCCATTTTTTTAGCTGTTTCACTATGCGCCATTAATTGCCTATATTCTCCATGCACTGGTATGAAATATTTTGGCTTTACTAATGATAAAATTAATTTTTGTTCTTCTTGGCAGGCATGTCCTGAAACGTGTACATCATCTAATGCACTATATACAACCTCTGCCCCTATTTGCATTAAGTCATCTATTACTTTTGAAACTAGTTTTTCATTTCCTGGTATTGGAGTTGCTGAAATAATTACTAAATCATTTGGAGTAATTTCAACTTTTTTATGATCTCCTGTTGCCATTCTTGTTAATGCAGACATTGTCTCCCCTTGACTTCCTGTTGTAATTATTACTAATTGTTCATCAGTATAATTTTTTATCAAGTCTATATCTATAAAAATATCTTCTGGTGCATCTATATAGCCTAATTTTTTAGCAGTTTCTATCATATTTATCATACTTCTACCACAAATTGCTATTTTTCTGCCATTTTCTGAAGCTGAATCTACAATTTGTTGAACTCTATGCACATTTGATGCAAATGTTGCAACTACTATTCTTTTTTTACAGTTTACAAATAGCCTTTTAAATACCTCTCCTACTGTACTTTCAGACATTGTATAACCTTTTCTTTCAGAGTTTGTACTGTCTGATAATAATGCTAATACTCCTCTTTTTCCTATTTCTGCAATTCTTGCTAAATCAGTCATTTCACTATTTATAGGCGTATAATCTATTTTAAAGTCACCTGTATGCATTATTACACCAACTGGTGTATGAATTGCAAGCATTACAGAATCTGGTATACTATGGCAACTTCTTATAAATTCTACCTTTATTTTTCCAAAGTTTACTACTTGACCTGGATTTACTTCTCTTAACTTTGTACTTCTTGATAAATGATGTTCTTCTAATTTATTTTGTATTAATCCTATTGTTAACTTTGTTGCATATATAGGAATATTTATTTGCTTTAATACATATGGTATTGCACCAATATGATCCTCGTGACCATGTGTAATTACTAAACCTTTTATTTTATCTTTATTTCTCTCTAAATAAGTGATATCTGGTATAACTAAATCTACACCTAACATATCATCTGTTGGAAATTCTAGACCACAGTCTACAATTACTATTTCGTCGTCATACTCGAAAACTGTCATATTCTTTCCAATTTCTTCAATTCCACCTAATGGAATTATTTTTAAATTTGGTTTCTTAAATTCAAAATTATTTGCTTCTTTTTTATTTTTAGCAGTATTTACTTCTCTCTTGCCTGCTCCTAATCTAGCATCTTTTTCAGCTTTGTTTGACTCTAGTCTTGTATTTACTTCTCTCTTTTTTGTTTCTGGTTTAGCATTTGATTCTTTTTTGTTTACTCCTTGTTTAGCATTTGCTTCCCCTTTATTTACTTGTAGTTTAGTTCCTTTGTTTACTTCTAATTTAGTATTTACTCCCCTTCTGCTTGTTTCTACTTTATTTACCTCTTTTTGATTTTCTTGTAATCTTACAGGCTTTCTTGCAGGGTAACTGTTTCTTGAATTTCTCGTATTATTTTTGGTAGAAGGTCTATTTGCATCTTCCTTAGGCACTTTTTTAGAAACTTCTACTTCTTCTTTTTGTTTCACTTCTCTTGTCATTTTTTAATTCATTCCTTTCTTAGGCACAAATCCAGCTGAAAAATCAAATTAATTTTCAACCTTTTTCTCCTTCTCATTTTTATACATCTAAATTTATATTTACGCACAAAAAAATAGTTTAAATTAATATTATAAACTATTTTGATTCTTATTTATACACTATATCTCATTAGTATAATTTAACACTTCTTTTGTTTTCTCTTTTTATTTTTATGAATCTCTTTTATAATATTACTCTTCTAACTTATTATATAAATTTAAATCTCTTCTTTACCACTATTTTGGTAACAACTGAATAATATTATACTATTTTTTTTTGCTATTGTCAAATTTTAGTAAAGGGATTTTTTAAGATAATAAAATAACCACTATAACTTTATAAAAGTTATAGTGGCACTTGTTCAAGTACATACATGTTTTTTATTACTCAATCATTTTACTATCAAGTAATATATAATTAGCTCTGTGAATATATAGTGCTAATCCATCAACATTAAGCTTTGTAGTTTTGGGTAAATCATCTGGAATTTCCCAGTACACATTTTTCCCACCATAAACAGCGATTGGTACACCAAGTTGTGAGCATACAACAATAATTTTAGGCGTTCCTAACATATTTTTGATTTTATTAATATTTCTATCAAAAATGTTTATTGTTCCATCGCCATTCGTTGTAATATTTGTAGACAAATTAAAATCTTCCAATTTTTCAATTCCTTCTTCTGCAAATATAACAGTGTTACCCGTTTGTGCAACTTGATTTCCATCAACTGTCATTGTAACAACACTAGTTAACTCATAGTTCGTACTTGCCGTACCGTCGGTATCAATAGATTTTGACTCTACATAGTTTGCTTCTATACCAACTTTATCGCCTTCCATTGTAAGTATATTATTGCCAAAATTATCGTAGAAATCAATGTTAAAATGATTTCCTATTAACTCTCCTTTAATACTTTTCATTTGGTTGGAAAGCCATGCGCAACTACTTAATGTCATAACCAAACATAAACAACAAATACTAAGACTTAAATGCCGTATAAAACTTGTTTTTTTCATATTAGATAGCCTCCATTTTTTTGTTAATTAAGTTACTATAGTACTTGAACTTTTTCAAAGCTAATTATAATTATTATACTACATTATTTACATAAAGTCAAAATAAGTTCTTCTCTTAATTTTGGGCTTTTCATATACATTATTTCCAAGTTTCATTTGTTATTATCATATGTTAAGTATATGCATATAATTTTATATATTTCCCATACATTTATTTTTCACTTATACCAGCAAACTGCACCAATCATACCCGCATCATTATCAAGTTTTCCTAATACCACTTTAGGCACATCAAATCTATATTGTGCTTCATCCATTTTATTTAATAATTTACTATAAAATACCTCTTTAAAATGTATAAATCCTCCACCTAAGCATATTACTTCTGGCTCAATAATATTTACAATATTTGAAATTCCTAAAACTAGGTTATCTATATAATTATCAATAATTTCATTCATTTTATCATTTTCTAAATTATCTAAAACAAATTGTAATAATTCTTTTGATTCTACATTTTCATTTAAATTAAAACTTTCTATTACGCTTGTTTTAAAAGCCTTCATTGAGCAATATGTTTCAAAGCACCCTTTATTACCGCATTTGCAAAGATTACCATTTTTATTTATTATCATGTGCCCATATTCAGAGCCTTCACTTCTTTTAGGTTCTACCAAATTTCCATTATAAAAAGTTGCTCCTCCTATTCCTGTGCCCAAACACAAAAACACCGCATCAGAATAGTCTTTTAAAGCTCCATACTCTTTTTCAGCAATTCCTGCACATTTTGCATCATTTCTAGCAACTACTGGCACTCCATAATGTTCTTCTAAATCCTTTGCTAATGCAAATTCTTTTATATTCAAATTAAAAATTTCTTTTATTACATTATCTCTTACTTTTCCTGGGCTTGCTATCCCTATTTTTTCTATAAGGCACATTGGTGAACCTACAGTTCTTAATACATCTGATATATTATAAATTATAACATCTTCTATATATTGCTTTATTTCTTGCTCATTTTTATCTTTTATTATTAAGTCTTGTTCTTTTTTTACTACTATTTTACCGTTTTCGCTTACTATTCCAACCCCCACATGGCTTCCGCCTAAATCTACTCCTATTTGCATCTTTTCCACTTCCTAACTGTTTAACATTTCTTAACTACTTAACCCTTATTAACTACTTAATCCTTCGTAACTGCTTAAGCCTCTTAATTGCTTAAGCTTCATAATCACGCTAACAATTTTTATATTAGCAATTATTTCATGAGCAAAGCAGGCTTTGTTTATATAAGCCTGCTTTACTCATTTACAATAAATCTGTTGTTGAAAACATAAATCCACCCATATAAACTTGAAGACAAGGTACAAGTACTATCAATACAAAGAATATTAATACTATTCCTACTAAAGAATATGCTACTTGTGGCAATACTTTTGTAATTTTACCTAATATATTGTCTATATCTATTTCTATATACTTTGCTAACTTGTCCATCATTTCTGTTAAATCTGTTTCCATTCCTATTTTTAGCATTTCTGTAACCATAGGTGATGATAGTTTTGACTTTTCAAAAGGCTCTATCCAAGAAGCTCCCTCTATAATATTGTTTATTGATGATTCTATCATTGACACAAACATCTCATTTTTTACTACATTTTTGCTTACTTCTAATGCCTCTTGAATTCTCATTCCACTATCTACATTTAACTTCATAGCTTTTATAAACCTTGAAAAATCTAATGAATATATTAACTTTCCAAATATCGGCATTTTATATTTTAGCTTATCTATATTATATTTTCCCTTTTGAGTATTTTTATATCCTATGAATAATAGTACAAGTGCTAGAATCACAAATACTGGTATATACCATGTTTGTAACATTCCATTAATAAAATTAAAGAATGATAATGTTATAGCTGGCAATTGGTCTGTACTTCCTACAGAATCATATACTCCCTGTATTGTTGGCACTGCTATTAACGTTCCTATAATTAACAGAAGCATTAAAATTACAAATTGTAGTATATTGGGCAATAGTATAGATTTTACCTTCTTGCTAATGCTATCTACATCATTTAAATATTTATTTGCTTGTTCTAAGGCATTTACTAGCGTACCTGACATTTCTCCAACTTTAATCATATTTACATATATGTAAGGAAATATATCTGAATAATATTCCATTGTGGTATACATATATTCTCCTGCTTCTACACCTGCTAAAATATCTTCAATTATTGCTTTTAGCGTTACATTTTGTGTACTTTCCAAAATTGTACTTAGGGCATGTACATTATTAAAATCTGCCTTTTTTAATACATATAAATTTTGGGTAAATACACTTAAATCTCTATTTGTTACTTTTTGACCTGTAGCTAAAATTTCCTTTAAAGTTGCTGATTTTTTATTAACTGAATCTAAATTTGATACATTCCTTTTAGCTCTATTCATTGCTAATTTAGAATATTTTACTTGCACAACATCTATTGGCGTTAATTCATTATTCTTTAGCATTTCTACCAAATTTTGTTTACTTATTGCTTGAACTCTATTTTTTACCATTTGTCCATTTTTAGTTACCGCTCTATAAATATACTCTGCCATTGGTCCCTCCTATTAATAAATTGCTAATTTATCGTTTAATTCATCTAATGTTGTAATACCACTTAATACTTTATTTATACCATCTATTACAAGTGGCTTATACTCTCCATTTAATGCTTCCTGTCTTATTTCCTCGCTTGGTGCATTTTGTGATATAAGTTTCTTTATTTTCTCATCTATAATTAGTACCTCAAATATTCCTATTCTGTCATAATATCCTGTATAATTACACTTTTCGCAACCTTTTATGGCGTAAGTTTTTTTACCTGTAAAATCAAGCTTTACTCCATATTTATTTGCTATTTCAGTCATTATATTAATTTCTTTTTTAGTAAAGTTCCTCTTTTTTGCACAATGTGGGCATACTCTTCTAACTAATCTTTGTGATACTGCCGTTGCAAGAGTTTCTGACATATCATAGTTTGAAAGCCCTAACTTTCTTAATCTTGTTATAACACCTATAGAATCTATTGTATGCAATGTAGATAATACATAATGACCTGTTTGTCCAGCTTGCATTGCTATTTCTGCTGTTTCTTTATCTCTTATTTCCCCAACTAAAATTATATTTGGATCTTGCCTTAAAACAGTTCTTAAAGAATCTGAAAAAGATATTTTTGAATCTATTTCTATTTGATTTAGACCTGGTATACGAATTTCTACTGGATCTTCTATTGTTGTAATATTTACTTCTGGTCTATTTAAATAATTAATAATACTATATAAAGTAGTAGTCTTTCCTTCTCCTGTTGGTGCAGCAATAATTGTAACACAATTTCTTTTATTAAAGCTTTCATTTACTAACTTTTCATCTTCTGGAAAACCTAAATCATATATTTTCCTTATTGTTGAATTTTTCTTTAATAACCTTAAAACAAACTTTTCTCCATATATATTTTTTTGTGATGAAACCCTAATATTATATGCTGGGTAACTTATAATTCTACCATCTTGTGACTCTTGTTTTTCTTCATGCATATTTGATATTGCCTTTAGCCTTCCTATTAACTGTTGTTGTTTTTCTTTATCTATTGTAACTGCTGTAATTAATGTTCCATCTATTCTATACCTTACTCTTACTCTATCTTCTAAAGGTTCTATATGTATATCACTTGCTCTTTTTTCCATTGCAGTTTTTATAATTGTATCTAATAACTCTGTTATATCTGTGTTAGGGTTAATTTTATCTGCTACTGACCCATCAAATTGGGCCAATATTTTATCTATATCACTCTCAAATGTGATATATTTTTCCATTATTAATCCTCTATTTAATAATAATAATTTTATTTTTTCTATTGCTCTATCATCAGAAGTATCTGCAAAGCAAACTTTTATTTTCCCTGTTGATTTGCTAAATGGTATTGCTTTATACCTTTTTGCTATATCTAAAGATATATAATCAGTTATATTTATTTCTATATCTTCAGAAGTCAATAATATAGCATTTTCTCCTAATATATCTCCTATTGCATCTATTAATATTTGTGGATCACATAATTTTAAGATATATATTATATCTCCTAATTTTTTATGTGGAAAGTTTTTTTGATACTCTAAAGCTCTTTGTATATCATCTTCTGTTATTACTTTTCGTTTAGCAAGTTCAATTCCTATTGGTTCTGATTGTTTCATCGTATTATCCTCCTTATCTTTTGTTATATATTACCAATATTTTAATACATAATCGGTAGTAGTTGCTAATTCTTCATTTTTGTCTAATTGTATACTTACTTTTAAAATATTTTTATTATTTTCAACTAACTTTTCAAAATTACAGTTGGTTACGGTATTACATACTTTTAAATCATCTCTGTATATTCCATTATCTTTAAATGTGTATTTTACACCACTTTCAAATTCTATTTGCGTATCTGTTACACTAATAGTGTCTGTGTTAGTTTTACAATCTGCTAAAAATATTACATTAAACTTATTCAGTTCAGCCATATATTTTCCTCGTTCAGATATGTAAGTAGAATTTTTCATTGCATTTGATACAATTAATGTTAATGCTGAAATTACAATAACTAATACTAGCATATATATTATTAAAGCTGTTAAGGTTATACCTTTTTCTGATTTTACTTTATTCATATTTATATTCCTTTACTTTTAATTTTTTTATAACATATTCTTCGTCATGATTCATAAATTCATAATTTACTTTTATAGTAACTATTTTTATTACATCTTCTTTTTTATTGTAATCTTCTACAGAAACTTCTGTATTATATGCATCTGGTATTTGAAATTTACTCCTTAGCTCATAATTTATATCATTATTTACTTCTTCATATTGCATTCTATCTGTTTCTTCTGCCATTTTTATAGCATAGTCTACTGCTAATGCATTTATTCTAACTGCAGTAGAATGGCTGTATATATTATAAAAAAGTCCTGAAATCAAACCAACAAATATTACTATTACACATATAGAAATTGCCATATCTATTCCAGTTATACCTTTATTTTGTTTTACTTTACTTAAACTAACCATCTAAACCACCCAATAAAAAATATTTGCTATTATTAACACTATTATATTTGAAATACATAAAAAGTAAGCTATAGGAGCTTTCTTACTCTTTTGTTTTGTAAATTTATATACTATATTTCTTATTACTATAGCCAATATTGCAATTAATGCAGTAATAATAAAATTTATACTTCCAACAAAACAAGCCATTATTATACTTAATAACACTATTTGTAATGCATAATTATTCTTTAATTTTCTTTTTAAATATAAAGTATCATTTATAAGTAATGCTAGCATTATAAACAAGTATATAACATATCTATATATATTTACATTTCCCAATATATATAAATATATTATATATGCTGAAATAACTAATAGTTCATATAACAAAACTCCTTCATTAACTAAACCTTTTTCCTTATCTATGCCACTTATTATTATAAGCCCTGTAATGTATAATAATCCTAAAATTAAATATACTATATTTTCTATACTTTTTAGCATATTGCAAATAGAAATAGCAAATAAAACAAATACTATTCCAGTTAATAATTCTATTATTATATACTTAGGTGCTATTCTATGTTTACAATATCTACATTTTCCCCCTAGCAATACATAACTTACAACAGGAAACATATCCCAAAAAGATAATTTATGCTTACAATTTGGACAATATGACCTTTTATGAGTTATATTCTCATGAAGTGGTAACCTATGAATTGCAAGTGTACAAAAGCTACCAGTTAATAGCCCTATTAGAAAAATTGTTATATAAAATATTATTTCCATGTTTTCCCTACTTAGATAAAATAAAGAGTTACCTAAATATGTTGACTTTTCGATAGGTAACTCATTATATTTAGTTTATGACTTTCAAATTTTATACGTCATTATTATATACAAATAGCATTATTTTGTTTTTTCACGTTCAATCATATTTTGTGCTATATCATATATAGTTTGTAAAGTTTGCTCTGTTTCTTCTTGAGCATTTATTGCCATATCTCTTGCTTGCTGTGCTTGCGCCCATATACCATTTTGTCCAATAACTGTTACTATACTAACTGATGCCAATATAACTAAAACTATTATTGTAACAACTAATGCTACTAGCGTTACACCTTTTTCTGATTTTAGCATATAAACAACCTCCTTATATTCTCTATATTTTTAAAAGCAATGACTAATTATTTCTTACCTGTATTTCCCCACAAACCTTGTTGTGTATTAGTATTTGTTGTATTGTTTTTTGAACTATTATTTGTGTTCGTTTTATCTTCTGTAGTTGTATTCTTTTTATCTTCCTCATTATTTTTATCTTCCGTATTTTTTTTATCTTCTTCGTTATCTTTATTTTCTTCATCATCCGTATTTGTTTTGTCATTCGTAGTGCTATTAGTTTTATTGTTCTTATTGCTAGTGTTTGTTTTATCTGTTGTATTTGTTTTGTCTTTATCTGTTGTGTTTGTTTTATCTTTTTCTGTTGTATTTGTCTTTTTATCATCTACTTCATTTGTTTTGTCTTCATCTTCATCTGTTTCTTCTACTAAAAATGGATTTGTTTTACCAGCTATATAAGATTTATCTTTTTTATATTTCTCTAAATCAGAACCATCAATGGTATAAGTTAAACTTTTTTCATCTAATTCTGTAACTTCTTCAGATACTTCGTTTTGCACACTTTCAGGTGTTGAATATGCTACTCTATTTGGAATAATTTTATTTATTGGATTATAATCATAAAATATAATTGATAGCACCAAAACTACTGCTATAAATAATAATAACGATACTCCAATTTCTTTTAATACAGACTTAAACATAATTTATTTTCCTTTCTAATATGTAATTTTTACATTTTTTACAGTAAATGTTGCTCTTTGAACGCTTCCATCTTCTTCTTTATTAACTATTTTGAAATTTTTTATTGTATAATTAAGTTTTGAGTCTTTTTCTATTGCCTCTATAAAATTAGTTATTCCAACATATGATCCCTCTACAACAAAATTTATATCTGTAACACCTTCAATATCTCCTTCAACCTCTGTAAATTCTGTATAAACTCCTGCATCAGTAGCATGTGTTCCTAATTGAGTATATAAAAAATCTATTTGATAAGTTTTCTCTGTCATAGCATTTGCTATTTCTTTTGATGAAGTATTCTCTGTTAATTTAGCAAATTCTTCTTTTGCTTCTACTAGTTTTCTGCTTTCTGAATTTAATTCACTATCTTTTCCCAAATAATAATCATTAGTTAATTTATTTGTTTCTGCTATTTTTGAATCAATTTGATAATTTTTATCTGCTAATTGCTGTATACTTGGAAGTTCAAAATTACCAATTTTTACTCCAGCTAATGCTATAAATAACATTAAGAATACCGAAATTACTATGAGACCTATTAATATTATTTTTTTCATGGCAATTCTCCTTTTATGACAATTTTTATTTTTCCATCTGCACTTGTGCCTGGAGAAGATGTTACATTGTTAAGAATTTTTCCATCTTTAATTTCACTTATAAAAAATCCTAACAAATCATATCTAGAAGATTGAACTTCTATAGAAACTTCTTTATCTACTGTGTTTTCTATTGATGTTAATGCTATATCTCCATTTGGTATTGCACTCATTAATTCACTTAATAAAGTTGGAATTGCGTTTTTATTTGCATTTTGTGTTGCTTTATTGCTTGAATAATTAGTTAAATTATTTTTCATTTCTACATATTTAGAGGTATTCTCTTTTATCTTTAGTAAGTCCACTTCTGCCTTTACCATTTGTTCTTTATTATTTTCGAATACATTATTTACTTCATCTAGCTTTGTTGTCATTTGACTATTTAATAACATTATTAGTGCAATATACATTATACATAATTCTGTTAAACCTACTGCCAATCTTACTAACCATTTCTTTGGTTCGTATATGTCTGTTTTAAATTTTCCTTTTCCAGATTTATTGTTTTGTTCACTATCAATTTCCTTTGCCAATAGTATACTATCTGAAAAAGTTTGCTTTTTAAAGTTTATTTCCCTTATACCTTTTCCTAACCCTTGCATAGCTAATGCTAATGCTGAATTAACTTCGATAAAGTCTTTAATATTTACTTTTAAAGTTTCTTTTATAAAATATGGTCTTAGCAATTCACATTTTTGATTTGTAAGATATTCTTGGAAATATAAATCTACATTATTTATTGCACTTCCCAATCCAGTAATATATACTTTATTAATTGGAACTGTTGACGTTTCTACTATTTTCTTTGTTTTTTCTGCAATTTTATACAAAACTGGCATTATATCTTCTAAATAAGACGTTTCTTCTTGAGAATAATCCTTTTCCATTGTATAAATTGTTGTATTTTTGCATATTTCATATGCTTTTGCATACGAATTTTCCTTTTCACTTATTTTATTTATAAATTCTTCTGCCCCAACGTCTAATTTTATTACTTCATACACATTTTTATTTATAATTTTCGTTATTGTTGTTTTGTTTTCTATATTTACAACTATTGCATTTTCATTTGAATTAGTATTTATTATATTTGTAATTGCCATTGGCAATGCTGTTATTGTAGAAACTTGCCCTTCTGCAAAATACTTCAATTTTTCATTTATTTCTGCTTTATTTGCAGATATATGTATAGCTTTAATTTTTTCCTTGTCATCTATATCTTGCACTAATGTATATCTTGGTTCTAAAGCATTTTGATTATATTTTTTCTTAGCGCAATATACTTCAAATTCTGTTTCTACTGCCTTTTTTAAATCTTTTTTACTAAGCAAATTAAATAAATAGAAATAATTATATACTTCATCTGAAAGATTTATACTAATTGGCGTTTTATAACTGGCTGTTTCTTCTATTATTTGATTAACAGTTTCTTTAAAATTATCATAGAATTTTACTCCAAAAGCATCTACTTTTACTAAATCTTTATCTTTTTCCACCTTAGCATATTTTATGTAATTAGTGTCTATATATAAACCTAAACAACTTGACATTTTAACTCCTTTTTTGACACAATTTGCCAAAATATTTTTATATATTGTTATTTTATAATTTTTCAAATTAAAGTCAATAGTTTTAATCAATTCGTAATG
>CANQDO010000033.1 GCA_947593355.1 uncultured Clostridia bacterium
CAACACCGGCAACACCACCAGAGTGAATTGTTCTCATTGTAAGCTGTGTACCTGGCTCACCTATTGATTGAGCAGCTATTATTCCTACAGCTTCACCTATGTTTACTCTTTCACGACTTGCTAATCCCATTCCATAACATTTTGAACATACACCATTCTTTGTTCTACATCCAAACACACTACGTACTTTTACACTTTCTATTCCTGCTGCTACTATTCTATCTGCAATTTTGTCGTTAATTAATGTTTCCGTATCTACTATTACTTCGTTTGTATTTGGATCGATTATATCATCTAATGGATATCTTCCTATTATTCTTTCTTGTAATGTTTCTATTACTTGGTTTCCGTCTTTTATTGCCATTAATTCTATTCCTTCATGTGAACCACAGTCGTCTTCTCTTACTATAATGTCTTGTGATACGTCTACTAATCTTCTTGTTAAGTAACCAGAGTCTGCTGTTCTTAAGGCTGTATCTGAAAGTCCTTTACGAGCACCATGGGCTGATATAAAGTACTCAAGTGCATCTAGACCTTCACGGAATGAAGATTTAATTGGTATTTCAACTGTTTTACCTGTTGTACTAGCCATAAGTCCTCTCATTCCTGCTATTTGCTTTAATTGGTCTAAGTTACCACGAGCTCCAGAGTCTGACATCATAAATACTGGGTTTAATTGTGTAAAGTTTGCTTTCATGGCATCTCTTACATCGTTTGTAGCTTTTTCCCATATTTTAATTACAGATTGATATCTCTCGTCTTCTGTTATTAAACCACGTCTGTATTGTTTTAATACGTTTTCTACTTCTTGTGATGCTGCATCTAATATTGCCTGCTTTTCTTGTGGTACTTTAACGTCATCTATTGAAACTGTTATACCACCTGTTGTTGAATATTTGAAACCTGTAGATTTAATGTAGTCTAATAATTCTGCTGATCTACTTAATCCATACACATTAATACATTTTTCGACAATTTTCCCTAATTGTTTCTTATTTACGACAAAATTTATTTCTGGTTCGAATTCATTTTCTGGATTACTTCTATCAACAAATCCTAAATTTTGTGGTATTCCTTTATTGTATATAATTCTTCCTACTGTTGTTTCTACCTTTTTATGTCTCTCTGTGCCATCTTCATCTTTTTTGCTCATTCTTACAAATACTTTTGCATGCATTCCTACTTCTTTGTTTTCGTAAGCTATTACCGCTTCTTCTGGAGATGAAAAGTAATTGCCTTCTCCCTTTTCTCCTTCAACTTCCATTGTTAAGTAATAACTTCCTAAAATCATATCCTGTGTAGGTACTGTAACTGGCTTACCATCTTGTGGTTTTAATAAGTTATTTACAGATAGCATTAAATACCTTGCTTCTGCTTGAGCTTCTGGTGATAATGGAACGTGAACTGCCATTTGGTCACCGTCGAAGTCTGCGTTAAACGCTGTACATACTAATGGGTGTAATTTTATAGCTCTACCTTCTACTAATACTGGCTCGAATGCTTGTATACCAAGCCTGTGAAGTGTTGGCGCACGGTTTAACATTACTGGATGATCTTTTATAACGTCCTCTAATATATCCCATACTTCTGGGCGAAGTCTTTCTACCATTCTTTTGGCATTTTTTATGTTGTGTGCTATTCCTCTACCAACTAATTCTTTCATAACAAATGGTTTAAATAACTCTACTGCCATTTCTTTTGGAAGACCGCATTGATATATTTTTAATTCTGGTCCTACAACTATAACTGAACGTCCTGAATAGTCAACACGTTTTCCAAGTAAGTTTTGACGGAAACGTCCTTGTTTTCCTTTTAATAAATCTGATAAAGATTTTAAAGCTCTGTTTCCTGCACCTGTTACTGGTCTGCCACGTCTTGAGTTATCTATTAAAGCATCTACAGACTCTTGTAACATTCTTTTTTCATTTCTTTTTATAATTTCTGGTGCACCTAATTCTATTAATCTTTTTAATCTGTTATTTCTGTTTATAACTCTTCTGTATAAGTCATTTAAGTCTGATGTAGCAAACCTACCACCATCTAATTGTACCATTGGTCTTAATTCTGGTGGAATTACTGGAATAACATTCATTATCATCCATTCTGGTCTGTTTCCAGATAATCTAAATGATTCTACTGTATCTAACCTTTTTACTAATTTTGCTTTCTTTTGCTCACTTGCTTTTTCAAGTTCTTTCTTTAATTTTGCTGATAGTTTGTCTAAGTCTATTTCCTTTAATAATTTTTCTAGAGCTTCTGCTCCCATCTCTGCTTTAAAGCTTCCTTCTCCATATTTTTCAACTGCTTCATGGTATTCTTTTTCTGACAATACTTGTGTTTTCATCAAACCTGAAGTACCTTTATCTGTAACTATATATGAAGCAAAATATACTATTTTTTCTAGATTTCTTGGAGAGATATCTAGCATTAATGCAATTCTACTAGGTATTCCTTTGAAATACCAAATATGTGCTACTGGGGCAGCAAGTTCAATGTGTCCCATTCTTTCACGTCTAACTTTAGATTTTGTAACCTCAACTCCACAACGGTCACAAACTATACCTTTATAACGAACTCTTTTGTATTTACCACAATGACATTCCCAGTCTTTTGTTGGTCCAAATATTCTTTCACAAAATAGTCCATCTTTCTCTGGCTTTAAAGTTCTGTAGTTTATTGTTTCTGGTTTTTTTACTTCACCTTTTGACCATTCTCTTATTTTTTCATCTGATGCTAAACCTATTTTGATTTTATCAAATAATTCTAACTCATCCACTTTAATTAGAATCCTCCTTCTTCTTTAACCTTTTGGTAATTTCAAACTGGCTAAGAGGCTATCCCCCGCTCTTGCACACTTTACCGTCGCCTCTTAAAGCCTTTTTAAAATTTATTAAATTAAATTTGTTCAATACATTTCCAATTATAAGACATTACTCTAATCCATCATTGTCTAAATTATCATCTGCTAAGTCATTATCAAAAAGAATTTCATCATCATAATCATCATCAAAATCTTCAAATAAATCATCTGAATCTTCATCTATATCTTCTGGATTATCTATTAATAAATCTTGAGTATCTTCATCTGCTTGTATATAACTATCTTCAAGCTCTGACTCATTTACAACATTTCCTTCTAAGTCTTCAACTTTAGCTTCTTCATAATCTATACCTTCGTCAATATGCTCTTTTAATTCTAACTCTTGGTTATCTTCTGAGAATAGACGAATGTCTAGTCCTAATGACTGCAATTCTTTTATTAAAACTTTAAAGCTTTCTGGTACTCCTGGTTCAGGAACGTTTTCACCTTTAACTATTGCTTCATAAGTTTTTACACGTCCTACAACATCATCTGATTTTACTGTTAACATTTCTTGTAATGTGTATGCTGCACCATAAGCCTCTAATGCCCAAACTTCCATTTCTCCGAAACGTTGTCCACCGAATTGAGCTTTACCTCCAAGTGGTTGTTGTGTAACTAATGAGTATGGTCCTGTTGAACGAGCATGTATTTTATCATCTACTAAGTGGTGTAATTTAAGCATATACATAACTCCAACTGTAATTGGGTTATCAAATTTTTCTCCTGTACGACCATCATATACTATTTGCTTTCCATCTTCCCTTAAGCCTGCTTCTTTAAGTAATTCTTTTATTTCATCATCTGTTGCACCATCAAATACTGGGGTTGCAACTTTCCAGCCTAATACTTTTGCTGCCATACCTAAGTGTACTTCTAGAACTTGACCTAAGTTCATACGAGATGGTATACCTTGTGGGTTTAATACTATATCTACTGGTGTTCCATCTTCTAGGAATGGCATATCTTCAACTGGTAAAATTCTTGAAATAACACCCTTGTTTCCGTGACGTCCTGCCATTTTATCTCCAACAGATATTTTTCTCTTTGTTGCTATATAACATCTAATTACTTGATTTACACCAGGTCCTAATTCATCTGAATTTTCTCTAGTAAATATTTTAACATCTACTATTGTTCCTGCTTCTCCATGTGGTACACGAAGTGATGTATCTCTAACTTCTCTTGCCTTTTCTCCAAATATTGCTCTTAATAATCTTTCTTCTGCAGTAAGTTCTGTTTCACCCTTTGGAGTAACTTTACCAACTAAAATATCTCCTGGTCTTACTTCTGCACCTATTCTAACTATTCCGTTTTCATCTAGGTCTTTTAATCCATCATCACCAACATTTGGTATATCTCTTGTAATTTCTTCTGGACCTAATTTTGTATCTCTACATTCACAGTCATATTCTTCTATGTGAATTGATGTGTAAACATCTTCTTTAACTAACCTTTCGCTAATTAAAACAGCGTCCTCGTAGTTGTAACCTTCCCAAGTTGTAAATGCTATTAAAACATTTCTTCCAAGTGCCATTTCTCCATTTTTAGTGGCTGGACCATCTGCAAGAATGTCTCCTTCTTTTACTTTTTCTCCTCTAGTTACAACTGGCCTTTGATTTATACATGTACCACCGTTTGTTCTTTTGAACTTACGTAGTTTGTATGTGTCTACATTACCTTTTGAATTTCTTACTTTTATTTCATTTCCTGTAACTTTTTCTACTATACCATCATTTTCTGCTATAATAGTTATTCCTGAATCCCTAGCTGCTCTATACTCTATACCTGTTCCAACTATTGGAGCTTCTGGCATAAGAAGTGGAACAGCTTGTCTCTGCATGTTTGAACCCATTAAAGAACGTTTTACGTCATCATGTTCCAAGAAAGGAATCATTGCAGCAGCAACTGAAACTAATTGCTTTGGTGATACGTCTACATAGTCTACTTCGCTTCTATCAACCTCTGTTATTTCTGATTTATGACGTACACGAATTCTTTTATTTACAAATTTTCCTTCTTCATCTAATGGTTCTGATGCTTGTGCAATAATATAATTATCTTCTTCGTCTGCTGGCATGTAGTCTACTATATCTGTAACTTTGCCTGTTTCTTTATCTACTCTTCTATATGGTGTTTCTATGAAACCATATTCATTTATAATTGCAAATGATGAAAGTGCTGATATAAGTCCTATGTTTGGTCCTTCTGGTGATTCTACTGGGCAAAGTCTTCCATAGTGAGTATAGTGAATATCACGAACCTCGAAACCTGCTCTTTCCCTAGATAAACCTCCAGGTCCTAATGCTGAAATTCTTCTTTTATGTGTAAGCTCTGATAATGGGTTTGTTTGATCCATGAATTGTGATAATTGAGAGCTTCCAAAGAATTCCCTAATTGATGATGTAATTGGTTTTGTGTTTATTAATGTTTGAGGTGTTACTATGTCTAAGTCTTGTATTGTCATTCTTTCACGTACAACTCTTTCTAGCCTTGTTAAACCAATTCTAAATTGATTTTGTAATAACTCGCCAACACATCTTATACGTCTATTTCCTAAATGGTCTATATCATCTACATTTCCTAAACCATGGTCTAAATTTAACAAATAGCTTATAGATGCTATTATGTCTTCGTTTGTAACATGTTTTGGTATTAATTCATCTTTTCTTTCTTTTAATACTTTATTTAAATCTTTCTTTTCTGTAGTATCTAATATTGATTTTAATACTGCAAAGTTTACTTCTTCTTTGAAGTGTAAATCTGAAAGGTCTAAATCTGGTAAATATTTATAGATGTTTACTGTTCCATTTCCTATAATTTTTACTTTTTTGTCGTTAACTTTTACATCTACTATGTTTATTCCTGAATTTTGAATTTGCTCTGCTACTTCTTTTGATATAACATTATCTTTTTCAACTAATACTTCCCCTGTTTCTGGGTCTACTATATTATCAAATGCAACTAATCCTTTTATTCTTGATGCTAAACTTAACTTTTTGTTGAATTTGTATCTTCCAACTTTTGCTAAGTCATATCTTCTTTCATCAAAGAATAAACCTGTGAATAAGTTTCTAGCAGCATCTACCGTAGGAAGTTCCCCTGGTCTTAATTTTTTGTAAATTTCTATTAATGCTTCGTCTGGATCTTTTATTGGGTCTTTTTGAATTGTTGCTTTTATTTTTTCTTCGTCACCAAATAACTCTAGAATTTGCTCATCTGTTTCTATTCCAAGTGCTCTTAATAAACAAGTTACTGGTATTTTTCTTGTTCTATCTACCCTTGCCCAAAATACGTCGTTTCCATCTGTTTCGTATTCAATCCATGCTCCACGAATTGGCATAACTGTTGATGTGTAAATACGTTTTCCTGCTTTATCATATTCTGTTGCATAGTAACAACCTGGTGAACGAACAAGCTGACTTACTACAACTCTTTCTGCACCATTGATGATGAATGTTCCACTATTTGTCATAAGTGGAAAATCTCCAAGATAAATTTCTTGCTCTTTAATTTCTCCAGTTTCACGATTAATTAAGCGAACTTTTACGTGCAACCTTGTTGAGTATGTTGCATCTCTTTCTTTCGCTTCTTCTACACTATATTTTGTCTTTTCCTCCATGTAATAATCGAAAAATTCTAGAACTAAATTTCCAGAGTAGTCTACTATTGGTGAAATGTCTCTTAATACTTCTCCAAGCCCTTCTTCTACAAACCAATCGTATGAGTCTTTTTGAACCTTAATAAGGTTAGGCATATCAATAAAATCGCCTATTTTTGCAAACGTTTTACGTGTGCATTTTTCGTGTTTGATATCTTTTACCAAACTAATCACCCCTAAATTGATAAAAATTTAAGCAGATTTTAATTTTGAACTAAAATTTTTAACATTTTTACATTTTGTAAAAATTGAGTAGCTAATTTTTAGTTCCCTTTTGTGAATTAAATTTATATTAAAAGAAGTCCTTCTTGTTTCGTGTTTTGCTTACGCAAAATAGGGTTCTACTGCTCATAAGAACTTATTTTACGAAGAAAACACTAACAATTCCTCTTCTTTTTAAAATTTACATATTTATTTTGAATAACGTGGATTTTTGTTGGTATATGTGGGTTTGGCTTAATTTATAAAAATTTTAATAAATTTTATATTTTTCTATGTATTTTCACAAAGACGCAACAAAAAGGTATTCTATTTTATAGGATACCTTTTTGCTTTTTATTTTTATATTGAGAAATTTATATTAACTTTTATTTTAACCAACCCCGTTATTCCGTATATTTTGGAGCTAATTTGCACTTTACTTTTTTAGTATTTGATAAAACTCCCCTTATACCTTTAATAGTATATAATAATTTTTTAGGGTTGTCAACATTTTTTTATTAAAATTTCGCTATTTTTTTCACTTACTGTTTTTCATTTTTTACAATATTAAATTTTCATTAAATATTTGTAACATTTAATATTGTATATTTAAATGTGTTATAAATTCACTTGGCTCTTATTCACCCATATCATTCTTCTGCTATTTCTGGTAATTTCCTCTTTTTATATCTATAATCTATAAAATCTGTTACTAATACTTTTAATATTGCTGTTACTGGCACTGCAAGGAACATACCTATTATTCCAAAGTACTCTCCACCAACTGTTATTCCAAAAATAACTAATAAAGGATTTAGTTTTAAAGAATTTCCTATTATTCTTGGATTTATAATATTAGCATCTATTTGTTGTAATATTGTTACCACAACTATCATCCATATTGCTGTTTCTATGCCTCCTGTAAAGAATGTTATAATAGCTGAAATTACAACTGCTATAATTGCACCAACATATGGAATCATATTAAATAAGCCTATCATAAATCCTAATAAAACTGCATATTTTACTCCCATTATTGCCATTGCTATTGATGTTATTACCCCTACTACTATAGCATCTATCAACTGACTTGCTATAAAATTGAAAAATATTTCATTTGAACGACTAAAATATCTTTCTATATTTTGATATGTTTTTTGAGTTACCATTGCTCCTGTTAATTTCTTTAGAAAATCTATTATTGATCTTCTGCTTATTAAAATGTATGTAGAAACTATAATTGCTACAAATGTATTAATTATTCCATTTGCAAAATCTATTGCTCCTTTTGCATATTGTGATATTGCATCTACATTTACAAATTGTGTTAAATCAAAATTTTTAACAGCATCCATAATATTTTGTATTACTGTTGTTTTCCAGAAAGAATCTTCTGGAAGTGCATCTATTTGAGATGTTACTATACTATAATAATTTTGAAAGTTGTTGGTTAAATCTATAACGCTTTCTATTACTGGTGGCAATATGAATGTCATAAGTATTATAATTAGTATAAGTGCAATAACATACACTAATATTACACTTATTGGCCTTGCTTTCTTATATATTATGCCTTTTTTTGTTTTCCTTAATAGTTCTTCTACCTTTTTACATGGCATGTATAATATGTATGAAATTAAAATTCCTATTAAGAATGGTGTTATTATTTTGAAAAAGTTTCCTACGGAATTCATAATATCGCCAAAATTATCTAAAACTTTATATAAAAATATTGCCACAGCTACTAGTGATAACCAATATAGCCATTTTTTCCAATGTGTTCTTTCTTTTTCCATTTTTATTAATCCCCTTTTATATTTCTATTTCTAACCCAACTGGGCAATGATCACTGCCAAATACTTCTGGATAAATTGATGCTTCTTCAATTTTATTTTCAATTAATTTTGATACTATAAAATAATCTATTCTCCAGCCTATATTCTTTTCTCTTGCATGACCCATATATGACCACCATGAATAACTTTCCTCTTTTGTTGGATATAAATATCTAAATGAATCTGTAAAACCACTTTGTAAAAGCTCTGTCATTTTGCCTCTTTCTTCATCTGTGAAACCGGCATTTCCTCTATTTGATTTTGGATTTTTTAAGTCTATTTCATTATGTGCTACATTTAAATCTCCACAATAAATTACTGGCTTTTTACTATCTAATTTTTTTAAATATTTCCTTATTTCATCTTCCCAAACCATTCTATAATCTAATCTTTCTAGTTCCCTTTTGGCATTTGGTGTGTAGCAATTTACCATATAGAATTTTTCATATTCTAATGTTATAATTCTTCCTTCTCTGTCATGTTCTTCTATACCTATTCCGTATGTAACATTTAATGGTTTTTTCTTAGTAAATATCGCTGTTCCAGAATAACCTTTCTTTTCGGCACTGTTCCAGTATTGATAATATCCGTCTAGTATTAATTCTAATTGACCTTCTTGCATTTTTGTTTCTTGCAAACAAAAAATATCTGCATCAATTTGTTTAAAGAAATCCATAAAACCTTTATTTACAGCTGCCCTTATTCCATTTACGTTCCATGATATTAATTTCATTTGAATTCATTCCTTCCTTCTATTAAAGGCTATTTTATTACTATATTTTATAAAATTGATGTAGATATTATATTATCTTTTATAACTATTGTCAAACGGATTTTGGCTTTTTTAGTTAGCTATCTATTTGCTTATTTTTATTCACTTTTATCTATTTGCTAACTTATCCTTGTTAATTTTTGTATACTTATATTTTATATATTTTTTAATAATAGTTTATATTTTATTATGCACTTGCAAGCTCTTCTTTTATTTTTTCTATTTCTTCTTCTTTTAGTTTTGTTACCTCTTCTATAGTTTTTATGGGGATAGATTTCTTTATCATTTCTTTTGCCACATAAATAATTCCTTCTCTATTTCCTTCTATCCTACCACGTTTTTCTCCACGCTCTTCTCCTCTTTTTTCGCCTCGTTTTTCACTTTCCTCAATTAATTTTCTTCTTTCTTCCATTAAATTCGTCATTAACATTCCTGCCATAGTATTTCCCTCCTTCTTCAATTTACTTAATAATATTTGAGTTTCTTCTTGTCCTATTATTGGCCTCAATATGTATTGTATTATTCTTCTTAATTTTTCTTTGTTCCTTTCCTCTTTTGTTACACTTATTACTTCTTCTAATGTTTCTATTAATTCTTCCTCTGTTTTACATTTTTCTATTGCCATTGCTTTTTCTACTATACTTTCTCCATTTATCAACTCCCTTTTTGTATAATCATGTATATCGACTAAATTATATATACTATTGGTTCCATTTCTTCCATAATAAAACCCATTATCTGATATTTTCTTATATTCTGTTTCTACATTCCATTTTTCGTTTCCTGTATATAATACTATTAATATTACTGCTGGACATTTGTATTTTCTTTTTGCTTTTTCTTGGTTCATTGCACTTCTCATTATTTCTACTGAATATTCTAACATCCTATATGGCATTAGTGCATCTACATAAGATTGGTGCTCTATTAATATAAATGTATTTGTGTTTTTTATTTTATATACTATATCTGATTCCCTATTTCTATATTCCTTTGTTATGTAGTTATTACTATACTTTTCCAAATCATCTTTTTCTAATTTTCTTTTGCTTTTAAAAAACTTGTTTATAAATTTTGTTGCTTCTTCTTCATCTGATAGTAAATCTCTAAATATTTTATCATGTGTGTTATCTAATTTGTCGTCATAATAATATTCTGCAGTATCTTCATGTAATTCCAATATACCTTTTGCGCTTATATACTGCAAACACATTTCATAAGTTAATTTTTTCATTTTCTTCCTCCTTTTATTATAATATTTTGCAATTTTTAAGTCAAACTTTATTTATAGGTATATATACTGTATAAAACGATTTTACCTCCTTTTTTATGTTTTTTCTTTATATTTGGAAACTTTTTAGATTTTTTGAATTTAATTTAATTTGATTTAAATTTTTGAATTTAGTTTGATTAAACCTTTTAGCCTAACCTAATTGTTAACTTCGAAAATTAATAAATATTAGTGAGACTGTTTATGTATACTTTATATCACATGTAAATAACTTTGTCAACAAAAAGTTTTCCCTATTTTTCGCTATTTTTCGGCATTTTTATAATATATTTTTTTACCTTTCTATTATATTGAAAAGACAAAAACGATATATACGTGTTTCTGCGTTTGTTTATTAAAATATAAGGACGGACCTAGTGTTATTTTTTACACTAATGTCCGTCCCTAAATTCCGGAATTTTAGAACCGTCCCCGTTATTTCTTTTTATAATAAATACATGTTAGTAACACCATTATTAATATTAAAAGTATTTCTATTACTATTGCTACTATACTTATTTCTTCACCTGTCTTGATGCTTGTTATTATTTCAGCTTTTGATATGTCATCATCTGGGTTTATATCTTTGAAGTTTGCTTCATTTTCGGTGTCTGTTACTTTTACAGTATTGTCAAATGGTCCGAAGTTTTCAGAGCCGTTTATCCATTTTAATGTTACTTCTAATTCTTTTGTTTCTCCGGCTTTTAATTCAACTTCTGTTTCTAAGTTTCCGTCTTCTGTTTCTTTCCAATAATCTGCTACATTTATTAGTTTATAGCCTTCTGGTAACATTTCTTCTACTTTTGCTTTTCCGTCTATTTCTCCAGTATTGCTTACTTGTATTGCATATGTTATTTCTAGTTGTGCATATGATATTGTTCCAGCTACTATTTCTACTTTCATTGATTTATTATTTATTATGTTCTTTTGTTCACCATTTAGTAATACATTTTTTATAACTTTTTCTACACTGAAGTTAAATGGTTTCTTTTTATAATAGTATGTTACAGTTTCTTCGTCTTCTGAGAATTCTCCTGAAGCGTTCTCTGGTATTTTAACTACATCATAATATGGTATATCTTCTTCATGTGTTTCGTATTTATCTCCTACATAACCTTCTATATCATATCCGTATGTTTTTTCTTCTTTTTCACCATCTTCATTTTCTTCTGTATATGTTATTTCTTCTCCTGTGTCTACGTCTACGTGTTTTACTGTTACTTTACCACTTTTTATCTTATCGTAATAGTATGTTACTATTATTGTGTCTTCTATTATTTCATTTGGATTGTTAGGATCTTTAACTACTTTCATCTTGCCTGTAGCGTTGTCTGGTTCAGGTTCTGCTGCCTTATAATGTGGGATTGGTTTTCTTTCTGTTACATAATCATCTCCAACATAACCTTGTATTGTATCTTCTTCTGCTAATTTCTTTTCTGTTCCTTTTTCTAAGTATCTTACTATTACTTTTGCTGGTATTCTCTTGTATACATATACTACTTCTTTGTGTTCTTCGTCCATTGTTCCTTCTGGGTCGCCTTCTACCTTTTCTAATATGTATCCATCAAATACTTTTTCTTCTGTTGTATATGGATCTCCAATTTTTCCTGGTATTACTATTTCTTCTTCGCCATCTGGCAATAATGAATTTCCATCTTCGTCTACATATTTTACTGTTACATCTGCATCTGGCCTTGTATAGTAATATGTTACAGTTTGATCTTCTTCTGTATATTCTCCTGTTCTACCTCCTTCTACGCTGTCTAATACATATCCATCAAATTGTTTTTCTTCTGTTGTATATGGATCTCCTACTTTTCCTGTGCTAACTTGAGGTTCTTCTAAGTCTTTTCCTGTTTCTTTGTCTACATATTTTACTGTCAATTTTCCTTTTATGTCTACGTTTATTTCTTCTTTTGTTTCTTCTTTTGGACTTTGCGTTTCATCAAATTCTATTCTTCCACTTGCTGTATTTTCTATCTTTTCTTGTGTTGCATCTAAGTCTTTGTATATTAATGAAATTGTCTTTGTTATAGGTTCTACTATATATGTTTCATCTGCTTGTTTATATGTGTTTATACGTCCTAAACTAATTCTCCATGTTATTTTATAAACTTTGTTCTGTCCAATAGTACCTTCTTCATATACTCCACCATCTAAATATTCTTCTAGCCAATTTTCTTTTGTAGTATCTATGCCTTTGCTATTTGCCTTTACTTTCATCTTCTCTTTGTCTAATGCATATGGTAGCTCGTCTTCTATTACTACAGTTGCGTTTCCTTCATAATCTGTTATTTCTGCTGAATATGTAATTGTATATTCTATTTCATCTTTAGATGATGTGATTGTTCCCGGTGTGCCCTCCTTTGTTATCTCTGCATTTTTTATTTCTTCTTCTGTTAGTTCAAATGTATTTATTACTTTTATCGTATAATTTGTTGCTTCCTCTTGAACATCTGGAGTTAATTCCATTATTTGAGTATCATAATGATTTATTGTTTCTTTTTCTGTTACAACATATTTTAGTAATTCACCTGTATCACTATATTTTGGTAAAGCTTTCTCTTTACTGTATCCTGGTAATTTTGTATTATCAAATGTCCAGTTATTTGATGCATTTAACTCATAGTCTTCTACTATATAATTTGTTTCTTCTTGTTTTATACTTATATGTATGCTTTCTGGTTGTAAATCTCTTCTATTGTTGTCATCTACCCATTCTTTTACAACTTTCAAGTTTACTTTATATTCTTGTTTTACAGTTGCTGTATCTTCTACAGTCTCTTCTAATTGTGGTCCTTCATTATCTGGATCATCTTCTGGATAATATAATGTTGTTGTTCCTTTTGCAGTATTTTCTA
>CANQDO010000034.1 GCA_947593355.1 uncultured Clostridia bacterium
CATATTTATGTCCAAAAAGTGCTATTTTTAGGACTTTTATTTTTTATGGACTTTTTCCTATATTATTTTTCAACCTTCTACCACCTTTCAAAATTTAGTACATTATTATTTTGCTCACTTTTTTATTTGTTATACTGATAACAAATACTTAAACAAACACAATTATAAAATTGTGTTTTAAAAATTATTGTTAAATTTTAGTAATAATTGTTACTTCCTCCGTATGGTGGTCTAGGTCCAGGATATGGCGGACGTTTAGGTGGTCTATTTCCTCCTAATAATCTATTTAAAATTAATATTCGTATCAAATCTCTTAATAATGGATTCCTTCTTACTCGTCTATCTTCTACCACATCTTTAATATCTCTATTTTGAATTACATTTGAATTTTGCGCTGTTTTTGCAACTTTTTCTGTTGTTCTATTTTCTACATTTATTTTTGACATTATTCCATTATTTAATTCTACTTTTTCATAAATTTCATCAACCATTTTTTCCAAAGAGTCTTCTGTAATATTTCCATCAAATCCATCACAAGCATTGCATACAATAGGATTTATTAATTTATAGATTTCTGGATACATTGTATCTACTTGCGTTTCACTTATGTATGTTGGCATTTGATTCATATAATAATTACTATTTCTAAAACAGTTATCTCCAGATACAGGATATCCTAAAACATTTCTCATATAATCTTCATAACTTTGATAATACATAATTTACCTCCTTTATTATGTATTATAATATTCAGATAATACTAAATGTGTGATAAAAAAATAAATCCTTAAAATTTAAGGACTTATCTTGTATAGCAATTATTACACAAATTATTTATAAATATTTTATAATTCATTTACAAATTGTTTAAACTTTTCTCCTCTTTCCATATAGTTTTTAAATGCATCAAAACTTGCACTTGCTGGAGAAAGTAATACTACGTCACCTGATTTTGCTTTTTCTTTAGATAATTTAACAGCTTCTTCTAAATTATTGCAATGATAAATAGGCATTGCCTTGCCATCTTTTAAAAGTGCCTCTTTGGTAGCATCTTCTATTTTTTGTGAAGTAGGTCCAGTTAAAATTAATATTCCTACCTTTTTTGCTATAGTTTCCCCTATTTCTTTATAATCTAACCCTTTATCAGAGCCACCTGCTAGTAAAACAATATTTTCATCAAATGAATTTAAACCTGCAATTGTACTTGCTGGGCTTGTGCCTATTGAATCATTATAATATTTTACTCCATCTAGCTCTCTTACAAATTCTAATCTATGTTCTACTCCATTAAATTCTTTAATAGCACTAATTTGAGTGTCAATATCTGTTAAAGTACTTGTTGCAGCTAGTGCACAACAAATATTTTCATAATTATGAACACCTCTTAATTTTGTATCTTTTTTATTTAAAATATGCCTTCTTACACCATTTTCACAATATTTTATTTCTTCATCTTCTTTGTCATATATATAGCCATCATCTAATTTATATTTACTGCTAAAAAATATTTTTTTACCTACGACGTCTTTTGCAAAACCGTATGTAATATCATTGTCTCTATTTAATACAGTAATTCCTGTTTCATCTTGATATTTAAAAATATTCTTTTTAGCATCTTGATATTCTTCATAGGTTTTATGTACATTCAAGTGATCTGGATAGATATTTGTTACAACAGATATATTTGGACTTACATCCATATCCATTAGCTGAAAACTACTTAATTCTAATACAACAATATCCTCTGGTCTCATTTCATTTATTTTTGTAAAGATTGGTTTTCCTATATTTCCACCCAAGAAACATTTATATCCTGCTTTTTTTACTATTTCATAAATAATAGTTGTAGTTGTTGTTTTTCCTTCTGTTCCTGTTACACCAATAACTTTGCATGGAGCTAATTTTAAAACTAACTCAATTTCAGATGTAACAATAGTACCCTTTTCCATTTCTCTTTCTATTTCTGGTATAGTAGGCAATGCACTTGGAGAACGAAAAATTATATCAAACCCTTCTAAATGTTCAAGATTTCCTTCTCCAAAAAAATATTTCATATTATATCTTTTTATTTTTTGAATTATTTCTTCATCTATTTTTCCTTCTTCTCTATTATCAAATACAGTTACATAGCTATTTCTACTATAAAAATAATCTAATAATGGTACATTACTCACCCCTATACCAATTATTGCTACTTTTTTCCCTATTATGTATTTGTTAAATTCTTCTAGTCTTGCGTTTACAAATTCCATTATTTTCCCCCCAACATTTTTTATATATTATATATGACATTTTTTAATAAAGTGCAAGTATTTTTTAAACTACAACAAATTCTTGTATATATTTATAAACTTCATTTGTTGATTCTTCTACTGTTTTACAGTTTGTGACATCTACAGTTATTGTATTTTCATATTTCTTATAAAAGCCAGATGCCTCTTGAAGTTTATCTCTTTGTTTTATATGTTCGGTAAGTTCTTCTATTGGAATACTTTGGTTATATTGATTTCTTTTTCTTTTTACTCTTTCGTCTAAAGAAGCGGTTATAAAAAAGTGATAATCAATATCTGGATAAATTTCCATAATTGCCCTACCTGAAACAATAACATTATATTGCTTTTTATAATCATCTATAATTTTTCTTAAATATATAAATAAATTGCTATTATCTGCTGTATTCCCAGCCATAGAAACAGCCATAGATGCTTTATCTGATTGCAAATCTTCTTCATTTACTTTTTCACCATCCACATATACTACTGTTTCCCTATTTTCTAATTTAAATTCAACTTTTAATTTTTTCATAATTTCTGAAATATCAATATTTTTTAAATTACTTTTTATATTATTTATATCTTCTGCTATATCTTTATTTTTACACATTAATGCATAAACTGCGCCTCTGTATAAGTTTCCTCCATGAAGTACTATACTATTTGGAATTTTTTTCAATAATTCCCTACATATAGCGGTTTTTCCACTTCCTACCAATCCTTCGATTCCAATTACTATATTTGACATATATAAATCAATCCTTTCAAATTCGCTAAATATGAATAGTTTGTTTATTTATTATAATATAAAAAAACGATTTTTTGAATATTTTTTTTAATATTGTTCAAAATATTTATAACTAAAGTTATAGAATTGATTTTTTTATTGATGATTTCTTCCTATTTTACAATACTATAACGGTTAGAATTGGAGGTGCATTTATATGTCAGAAAAAAATAATAACAATAACAACAATAAGAATAACCAAAACAACAATAACAACAAAAATAACCAAAACAATCAAAATAATAACAACAGATAATTTGAAATACAATAAGAGAGCAATGTTTATTTTTAATAAATGCTCTCTTTTTCATTTAATTCACTTTATTACATAAAATTGACTTTTTTACAGTATTGCTCTATAATGTTAAAAGTCACTTATTAATTAACCTCACCGCCATTTGGCAAAGGAGAACTTTATGAAAATGAAAAAAGTTAGTCTTTCAATTTTGTACGGCGTAGTAATGTTTTTAGTTTGTGCCATTGTTAATTTATTGGTACAAACTCCATTTTCTAACTGGTTTGGTTCATGTTTAGGAGCATGCTTTGGATGTTCAATAACACTGTTTCTTCTCTATGATATAATTTACAAAACCGGTTATAATGATGGTTACAAAGCCGGTGAAAAAGAGTCTAATAGAAAATGGACTCGTAGAGCTATGGAAAAAACTTTAGACTAATAAAAGAAAAATAATGAGACACTATAATTATAGTGCCTCATTATTTTTACATTTCATAATGAATTTGTCCGTTAGTCGGATCAATTGTACAAGATGAGCGAGTAACATCATCATGGTCATAATACGTACCATTGCCGTCATTCACATAACCTTTACTTCTTAATTCATATTCAGCATCCCTAATTCTTTTTTCGCGCCTTCCCAGAATTCTTTCTTCTAATTCGTCGTACTTGTCATCATAGTCATACCTGCTCATTTGTTTTCCTCCTTGAAAGTTTTTTTACATTGATACTTAACAAATATAACATAATATGTTTAAAAAATCAATATAATTATAAGTATCTCTTCAAAAACTGACCTGTATAACTCTGTTCATTTCTAGCAACTTGTTCTGGAGTACCTATTGCAATGACTTGTCCACCCTTATCTCCACCTTCTGGACCTAAATCTATAATGTGGTCTGCAGTTTTTATTAAATCTAAATTATGTTCAATAACAATTATTGTATTACCTGTATCAACTAATCTTTGCAAAATATCTACTAATCTATGAACATCTGCAATATGAAGACCAGTTGTTGGTTCATCTAATATATATAAAGTTTTTCCAGTTGCTTTTTTAGAAAGTTCTGTTGCAAGTTTTATACGTTGTGCTTCGCCCCCAGAAAGAGTTGTAGAAGGTTGACCTAATTTTATATAACCTAAACCTACATCATATAAAGTTTGTATTTTTTGTTTAATTTTTGGTAAATTTTTGAAAAATTCTAATGCTTCTTCAACAGTCATATCTAATACATCTGCTATTGTTTTTCCTTTATATTTTACCTCTAAAGTTTCCTTATTATATCTTTTGCCTTTACAAATTTCGCAAGGCACATATATATCTGCTAAAAAGTGCATTTCTATTTTTAATACACCATCACCATTACAAGCCTCGCACCTACCACCTTGTACATTGAAACTAAACCTTCCTTTATCATAGCCACGCATTTTTGCTTCGTTTGTGCCTGCAAATAAATCTCTAATGTTGTCAAATACACCTGTATATGTAGCAGGGTTTGAACGAGGTGTTCTACCTATTGGAGATTGATCTATATTTATTATTTTATCTATGTTTTCTATTCCTTTTACTTCTTTACATTTACCAGGTCTTTCATTTGAGCCATTTAACTCTTTTGCAATAGTTTTATATAATATTTCATTTACAAGAGTACTTTTACCGGAACCTGATACACCTGTTACACATATAAATTGACCTAATGGAAATTTTACATTAACATTTTTTAAATTATGTTCTTCAGCACCTTTTACTTCTATTGCTCTACCATTAGATTTCCTACGTTTTTCAGGTACATGAATTTGTTTTCTACCACTTAAATATGCACCAGTAATTGAACCTTCTACTTTCTTAATTTCTTCAGCTGTTCCGTTGTGCTAAAACATTTCCTCCATGAACGCCTGCACCAGGGCCAATATCTATAATTTGATCTGCTGCATACATGGTATCTTCGTCATGTTCAACCACTAGTACGGTATTTCCTAAATCTCTTAATTTCTTAAGTGTTGCTATTAACTTATCATTATCTCTTTGATGAAGACCTATACTTGGTTCATCTAATATATATAGTACCCCTGTTAAACCTGAACCTATTTGAGTAGCAAGCCTAATACGTTGAGCCTCCCCTCCTGATAAAGTTCCTGCCGACCTTGATAATGTTAAATATTCTAGCCCAACATCTATTAAAAATTGTAATCTTTTATCTAATTCTTTTAGTATTTGATCTGCTATCATCTGGTCTTTCTTGCTCAACTCTAATGAATGTAAATAATCCTTTATTTTATTAATAGACATATCTGTTAGCTCTTTTATGTTTTTAGTTCCAACTCTTACTGCTAAACTATTTTCATTTAACCTTGAACCATGACATGTAGGACATTCGCTATCCCTCATGTAAAATTCATAGAATTCTCTCATACCTTGAGATTTTGTTTCATTATGCCTTCTTTCTAATGTTGGTATAACTCCTTCAAATGGTGCAGAAAACCTTCTAACACCTGAATATGATGCATATTCAAAATCTATTACTTCATCACCTGTACCATATAAAATTTTATCTAAAAATGACCTTGGTAGTTTCTTTATAGGAACACCCTTTATTTCTACTCCATAATGTTTAGCAATAGATTCAAAATACATTTTAGCCATTGTATCGCCTTTTTTCATTGTACTTGCTCCAAAGGCTTTTACTCCGTCATATAATGTTTTATTTTTATCTGGAATTATTAAATCTTCATCCATTCTCATTAAAAAGCCTAAACCTGTACAAGTAGGACATGCTCCAAATGGATTATTAAAAGAAAATAATCTTGGAGATAATTCATCAAAACTTATATTACATTCTGGACATGCATAATTTCCACTAAATAACATTTCTTTATTATTTGTAGCATCTTCTACTATTACTAAATTGTTTGCATGTTTTAACGCAATTTCTACAGATTCGGCAAGCCTTGAACGAATTTCTTCTTTTACAACTAATCTATCAACTATTATTTCTATATTATGTTTCTTTTTTCTATCTATTTCTAAATCATCTGTTAGTTCTATAGTTTCACCATCAACTCTAGCCCTTACAAATCCCTCTTTTTGATATGCTTCTAGTTGCTTTACGAATTCACCTTTTCTTCCTCTTACAACTGGTGCAAGCACTTGAATTCTCGTTCCTTCCGGCAACTCCATAATTGCATCTACCATTTGGTCTATAGTTTGCTTTTCTATTTTTCTACCACATTTTGGGCAATATGGTACACCAATTCTTGCATATAAAAGACGAATATAATCGTAAATTTCTGTAACAGTACCTACTGTTGAACGAGGATTTTTAGAAGTTGTTTTTTGATCTATTGATATTGCAGGTGATAAACCATCTATAGATTCAACATCTGGCTTTTCCATTAAGCCTAAAAATTGCCTTGCATAAGATGATAAACTTTCTACATACCTTCTTTGACCTTCAGCATAAAGTGTATCAAATGCTAAAGATGACTTTCCAGAACCTGAAAGACCTGTTATTACAACTAATTTATCTCTTGGTATTTCCAAATTTATATTTTTTAAGTTATGTTCTTTTGCTCCTTTTATAACTATTTTGTCATTCATTATTTTTCCCCCTTGTAGTTATAACAATTTAAATAATTTATTTAGCAAGATTTATTATACAATAGAAATAATAAAAAAACAATAGTTTGCTATAAAAATAATTAGCAAAATATGAATATATTATTTATTTAGTAACATTTTGTGGGGACCAGCAAATTATAGATTGTAAAAATTTTATTTTGTAAAACTTGTTTTACTTAAAATAAAATTTTTTACAAGCTATTATGTAGCTGGGAGTTACTAAATAAATAATATATTGATATTTTGCCTTACATATTAATAGTTATACAATTTTTCCTGGAATGCCTACTACAGTTGAATTATCAGGCACATCTTTTAAAACAACAGCATTAGCCCCTATTTTCACATTATTACCTATTTTAATTGCTCCGAAGAACTTTAGCACCACAACCAATAATTACATCATTGCCTATATCAGGGTGGCGTTTCTTCTTTTCCTTTCCTGTTCCTCCTAACGTTACATTATGGTATATAGTACAATTATCTCCAATAGTAGCAGTTTCACCTATTACTACTCCCATTCCATGGTCTATAAACAATTTTCTTCCTATTTTAGCTCCTGGATGTATTTCAATACCTGTAAAAAATCTACCTATTTGTGAAATTAATCTAGCTAAAAATATTAATTTATGTCTATATAAAAAATGAGATATCTTATGAAATACTAGAATATAAAAACCTGGATATAAAATTATGACTTCAAATATATTCTTGCACGCTGGGTCTTTTTCTTTTATATTCACAGCATCTTCATATAATTCTTTTAATATTTTCATATTTATACCTTCCTTTGTATAAAATATGAAAAATTTTTAATTTTGACATATATACTTCGTAAACATTCTACTATTGCTTTATGTTTACCGTTTACAATTAGCGCTTTTTGTAGTATAATATATGTATAAAATTTTTATGGAGGAATTTTTATGCCAAGGAAAGACAGACAAAAGCGGTTAACATTGCCTCTTGATATGTGGCAATCCGCTAAATTTGACGACTGTGACAAGCATTTCGGGTTCTTTATTACTGACGATTCTCGAGTTATTATTATGAATATCGATGAAGGTCATAATAAAGAGTTTGAGTTTTTAGGGAAATGTAGCTTCGATTGCAAACATCGTTGTTTTGTCCCAGAAAATGTAGATGCTTACTTGGGTGAAGGTGATGTTTATTATTTCACAACTCATATTCACAGATATGGCGTCTACATTTACAAAATAAACCACGAAATTTGTCAGAGGCGTCAAAACATGCAACTGCAGGCATTACTGGCCACTCTGTAAACTTTGCAGGGTTTCCACGTAAAAATTTACAAACCCTGCTTCTTAATTGAAGCAGGGCACATTATTTTATTTACTCATATATTTTTGTAATATTTCTTTAGCAAATTTATTTACTATTATATAATTATTTTTTATATTAGATTTATCAATGTATTTTGTAAAAATATCAGCATTTTTATTTTCTAATAATACAATTTTGTTAGCCATTAATAAAGATAAAATATAGGTTATCTCATTTCTTGTCAAAAATTTATCTTCATTTCCTAATGAATTTGCAAGTGCTAGCATGTTTAATTTATTATACTTTTCTTCATCAGTATAATTATAATAATTTTTATCTACTAATTTCTTTACTAATTCCCTTATATTATCACATTGAAATTCTTCATCATCTTCAATTACTATCAACTTTTTTAACATTTATCTTTCTTCTCCCACATTAGATTTTTCGTTTTCATCATTTTCTTTTAAAACTTTAAATTTATTCTTTGCCAACTTTCCTTTTATTGAATTTTGTAATTCTGGATATTTTTTTATTAATTCAATGTTAACATCATATCTTTCTCTATAAATATCTCTATCTTCTTTATCTATAACTAATTCTAATAATTTTTCTAATTTTGCCTTTTCTGTTAAATCATCATTTCTTATACTTTCAAAACACTCCAAATAAGCTTTTTCTTCATCAGTTCTTACATTATAATTTTTAGCTTGTATTATTGACAATTCTTGTGCTGCTCTTAATAAACCTCCAAATAAATTAATATTTTCAATCCATACTTCAGGCTTCACAGTACCATTTGCTAATCTAAATTCTACTGTTGTCATTCCAAATAAATTTTTAAAATTTATTCCCTTATATTTATTCATTTGAAAATTGCAAACTATATATTTAAATTTTGTTAAATCTTTTTCATCTTCTAAATTTATACTTCCTTTTTCTAATGCCTTTTCAAACTCTCCAGATATTGGTTCTGCATAATCAGTTATGCCTTTTCTTGGAATAGTTCCTTTTTCATTTGATATTACATATAATATTGATTCTGTATTTGACCATAATTCAAGCATATTATGCCATGCCTGAACACTTGTTAAATAGTTTGAACCAATGTGTACATGTCCACCACAAGAACCGTTTGTATATTGTCCAAAATCTTGTAGTATAGTTGCAACCTTAAAAATTTCATTTGTACTTTTATCATTTGAACCAGTTAAAATAGGTGAAGTAATTTCAATACCATCTTCATCAAGTTCGTCTGGAGCTAAACTTCCATCATTCTTTCGAGTCCAATCATCAAAAAAAGCTTCTCCTTTTTCTTTTAAAGTTGAACTCATTTTTCCCAAACTTTCAATTTCCATTCCTATTGTCATATTTGTTGGAAGTTTTATTTTTGTTTTTGAATGTAACTCTTTTATTGCTTCCTGTGTGTTTACTGCCATGTTAAATGCTTTTTTATTCATCTCATCTAAATTTAAATTTGCATCATTTAAACACTCGCGTATAAATTCTTTATCATCTATCATAATTGCTATTTTAGCTATATCATATGAATCTAATCTTAACTCCTCTTTTCTAGCTATACATTTTTTCATATATTGTTTATCGTTAGATTCTATTATTAATTTAACAACAGCTTGAGTTTCCAATTTTAAATCTTCATATATTTCTATACATTGTTTCATATATTGACTATCATAAGTTGCTAAAATTAATTTAAGAATATGAGGTTGTATTTGGAAATCATCTCTTTTTTCAACACATTCTTTTATGTAGTTTATATCATTTGTTTTTAATATTAATGTTGTAATACCTGAAGGACTTAAATTCATATCTTTACAGTTTTCAATAATGTGTTTTATATAATTTTCGTCTTCAGTGAAAGCTATTAATTTAACTAACTCTGGTGAATTTAATTGAAAATCTTTATATTCACTTATAACTTCTTTTATAAGATTTATATCATTTTTTTTAGTTAAATACTCAAAGATATCATTAAACGGCAACCCTATTTCATCTCTTCTTTTTATACATTGTTTTGTATATTGTACATCGTTTACTTGATTTATTAATTGCACAATGTATGTAGAACCAATACCTCCTATTTCCTTTGCATGATTTATACACTGTTTTATAAATTCAATATCTTTTGTTGAAGATATCATTAAATAAACTTCATAAGTATTCAAATTTAATTTTTCACGTTTTTCAGTATTTAATAAATATTGTTGTATAAGCTCCTTATCATTAGAAGTACCTATAAGTTCAGCTATGTGATATGACTCTAAATTAAACTCTTTATCTATTTTTTCTACACACTGCCTTATATAATTCTTATCTTTTGTTGCAAGTATTAAATCAACAATTTCTGAAGAAGTTAACTCTAATTCTTCCCTTTTTTCAATATATTCTTTTATTACATCAACTCTGCTTGAATATGTTAGTAGTTTTATAAATATATCTGGTAATTCATTTTTTCTAGTTAAAAAATAATCAAAATCTGCATTTTCAATTTTTTGCATTATTTTTCTTAGGACAATATCTAAATTTTCTTCCATGTAGTCTTCATCAAAAGGCTGATTCATTTCAGCCAAATTCCATATATCTTCAAAATTTCCATTTACTATTGCATCAAATAACTTATCTACAGTTTCTCTTCCCATATATTCTTATCCTTCTTTAAAATTTATTTGTTATATTATTATCTCATTTACAAATAAAAGTCAAACATTCTTAAATAATTCCGACCTGTTAATTCTTTTATTTTATCTCTTAATTCTGCTGCCTTTTCAAATTCCATCTCTTGAGCATATTTTAACATTTCATCAGTCAATTTGTCTACAATTTCTTGTATATCTGCATCTTTTCCTAAATTATATTCTGATTGTGCCTCTTCTACAATGCTTGCCTTAATAGTGTCTCTAATAGACTTTTGTATAGTTTTTGGCACAATTCCGTGTTCTTCATTATATTGAGCCTGAATTTTTCTTCTTCTGTTTGTTTCAGAAATAGCTTTTTCCATAGATTCTGTTAATTCATCAGCATACATTATTACTTTTCCTTCTGTATTTCTTGCAGCACGTCCAACAGTTTGAATTAATGAACGCTCTGAACGTAAAAATCCTTCTTTATCTGCATCCAAAATCGCTACTAATGAAACCTCTGGAATATCCAAACCTTCTCTTAAAAGATTTATTCCAACAAGTACATCAAACTCTCCGTAATCTTAAATCTCTTATTATTTCCATCCTTTCTAATGCCTTTATATCTGAATGCATATATCTTACCTTTATATCTATGCCTGATAAGTACGAGGTTAAATCCTCAGCCATTTTTTTAGTTAAGGTAGTAACTAATACCCTTTCATTTTTTTCTACCCTTATTCTTATTTGTTCAATTAAATCATCTATTTGATTTGTTACTGGCTTTACTTCTATTTTTGGATCTAAAAGTCCAGTAGGTCTTATAATTTGCTCTACAACATTTTCTTTTGAATGTTCTTTTTCATACTCTGCAGGCGTAGCGCTTACAAATATACATTGATTAATTCTTTCTTCAAATTCATTAAACTTTAAAGGTCTATTATCAAATGCTGATGGAAGCCTAAAACCATATTTTACTAATGATTCTTTTCTTGCTCTATCACCATTATACATTGCCCTTACTTGTGGTATTGTAGCATGAGATTCATCTATTAATAGTAAAAAATCTTTTGGAAAATAATCAAATAATGTAAAAGGTGGAGAACCTGGTTTTCTTCCACTTATATGTCTTGAATAATTTTCAATTCCTTGGCAAAAACCAGTTTCTTTCATCATTTCTATATCGAAGTTCGTTCTTTCTTCTATTCTTTGTGCTTCTATTAATTTTCCCTCTGCTTTAAATTTAGCAACTTGCTCTTCCATTTCTTGCTCTATAGTTTGAATTGCTCTTTCCATTTTATCTGATGTTGTTACATAATGTGAATTTGGAAATATCATAACATGGCTTCTTACACCTATAGTTTTACCAGTTAATGGGTTTATTTCAGAAATTTTTTCTACTTCATCACCCCAAAATTCAACTCTTATTGCACTTTCACTTTCATCTGATGGATATATTTCTACAATATCACCTTTTGCTCTAAAAGTTCCCCTTTTAAAGTCTAATTCATTTCTTGTATATTGCATATCTATTAACTTTTTTAAAACACTATTTCTACTTGCCTGCATTCCTGGTCTTAATGAAACTGTCATGTGCTCATAATCAATAGGGTCACCTAAACCATATATACATGAAACAGAGGCAACTATAATAACATCTCTTGTTTCAAAAAGTGCAGCTGTTGCAGAATGACGAAGCTTGTCTATTTCATCATTTACAGAAGAGTCTTTTTCAATATATGTATCTGATGAAGGTATATACGCTTCAGGTTGATAATAATCATAATATGATACGAAATACTCTACTGCGTTCTCTGGGAAGAACTCCTTGAACTCACTATATAATTGTCCGAGCAAGAGTCTTATTGTGTGCTAAAACAAGAGTTGGCTTTTGTACTTTTTCAATTATATTTGCCATTGTGAAAGTTTTTCCGAGAACCTGTAACTCCTAGAAGTGTCTGGAATTTCTTGCCCTCTTGTATCCCTTTACTTAAATATTCTATTGCTTGTGGCTGGTCGCCAGTTGGTTTATATTCTGAATGAATTTTAAACATTTTTCTTTTCTCCTTTTTATTCTCCTAAAAAGTTCATTACTAAATCTATAATCACTTCTTTTTCTTTTGGATTAGATTCTGCAATTAATAATGTTAAAGCTGCTAAAGTATTATTATC
>CANQDO010000035.1 GCA_947593355.1 uncultured Clostridia bacterium
TATCATAGGTGTCTTTACTTTTTTTATTATTTTATTAAAATCTTTTTTATTTTTTCCCCAGATTATTTAACTCATATTTTAATTTTTTATAAATATTTTTATACATTCATTTAATTATACAAATTGCATTTAATTTTTTACTTGATGTAACTATTTTATAATGTGTTTTTAAACATATTTTTTTAACATATTGCATTTTTAAATATATTACACTTTTAAACATATTGCACTTTTAAAGCGCATATAACTAATATGCGCTTTAAATTTAATCATACCATTCTAATTCCCAATCTACTACTCTTACTGTGTCTCCTTCTTGAACACCAACTTGTTTTAATTTTTCGTTTACACCCAATTCGTCCAAACATTTTTGAAAATAATGCATTGATTCATTATCTTCTAAATTAACTCTTCTCATAAGTTTTTGAACTGCAGGCCCATCTACTACAAAAATTCCATCTTCTTTTGTAATAGTAAATTCATCTTCATCTTCTAATTTATAAACTTTTTTCTCTACAAATTCTACTAAATCTTCTTTTGGAAGAGTCTTTAGCACTTCTATTACTCTATCTAATAGTTCTTTTATTCCTTCTCCTGTTACTGCTGAAATTTTAAATATTTCTATATTATTTTTCTTTGCCATTTTTTCTAGTTCTTTATACAAATTTTCATCTTGCATACTATCTATTTTATTCGCAACTATTATCTGCTTTCTTTTAGCTAATTTTTCACTATATTTTTTTAATTCTTCATTTATAATATTAAAATCCTCTACTGGATTTCTTCCCTCTGAACCTGAAACATCAATTACATGTAATAGTAATCTTGTTCTTTCTATATGTCTTAAGAACTGTAGTCCTAAACCTGTTCCTTCACTTGCTCCTTCTATTATTCCAGGTATATCTGCAATTACAAAACTTGCACCATACTCTGACTTTACAACTCCTAAATTTGGCTCTAAAGTAGTAAAATGATAATCTGCAATTTTAGGTGTAGCTGATGTTACTCTTGATAAAAATGTTGATTTACCTACATTAGGAAACCCTAATAATCCAACATCTGCTAATAATTTAAGTTCTAGGATTAGTTCCTTTTCTATGCCTTTTTCTCCATCTTGTGAAAATCTAGGAGCTTGTCTTGTTGCGGTTGCAAAATGAGAATTACCTTTGCCCCCTCTACCTCCAGGTACTACAAGTTCTTTTTGACCTTTTTCAGATAAATCAGCAATTACTCTTCCTGTATCTTCTTCTTTTATAATTGTACCTATTGGCACACCAATGTAAAGGTCTTCACCACTTTTTCCATAGCGCCTTCCACCTTCTCCATTTTTACCATTTTCTGCTTTAAATTTCTTTTTATATCTAAAATCTACTAGTGTATTGCTATCAGGGTCTACAAAGAAATAAATGTCTCCACCTTTTCCGCCGTCTCCACCATCTGGTCCACCTGCTGCTACATATTTTTCTCTTCTAAAAGAAACTGCTCCGTTTCCTCCATCTCCTGACTTCACTAATATTTTCACGTAATCTGTGAACATATTTCCTCCTTCTAAAGCTAAACTATTAGGGACGGGGTTAAATAGTTTAGTACATTAATATTTTATAAAACAACTGTTAAACTAATAGGGACGGGGTTAAATAGTTTAACAATTTAATTAATATTGCAAAACATTAATATAAATATTTTTTGTTAAACTATTTAACCCCGTCCCTATTAGTTTAACTTAAATTAGATTAGTACTAAACTATTTAACCCCGTCCCTAATAGTTTAGTCAAAATAATCCAATTTCATTGCTTTCTTTACTTTTTTCATAGTTTCTTTTGCTGTTAATTGTGCTTTTTTTGTTCCTTCCATTAATATTTTATCCACTATTTCAGGATTTTCTTCATAATATTTTCTTTTTTCTCTAATTGGTCTTAAAGTTTCTACTATATTTTTTGCAAGTTGTCTTTTACAAGCCACACAACCTCTAGCACCTGCTCTACATTCTTCACATACACACTTTACTTCTTCTTCTGTGCTAAATAGTTTATGATAATATGATACCATACATATGTCTGGATTTCCTTTGTCATCTTTTCTGATTCTTCCTGGGTCTGTTACAGCACTCATTACTTTTTTAGTTATTTCTTCTTCGCTATCTGATAAATATATTGCATTTCCTAAAGATTTACCCATTTTTTCGTTTCCATCTAAACCTTTTATTCTTTTTCCACTAGATAGAACTGCTTCAGGCTCTATTAATACATCGCCATATATTGAGTTGAATTTTCTTACAATTTCCCTGCATTGCTCTATTAATGGTAATTGATCTTCTCCTACTGGAACTAGCTCCCCTTCAAATGCTGTTATATCTGCTGCTTGACTTACAGGGTATCCTAAAAATCCATAAGTTACACTTTCTCCAAATAAATCCTTTTTTTGAGCTATTTCTGTTTTAACTGTTGGATTTCTTTGAAGTCTAGCTATTGTTACTAAATTAGAGTAAAAAACTGTTAATTCAGCTACTTCTGGTATTTTAGATTGTATATATATTGTCGTTTTTTCTGGATCAATTCCTGATGCTAAATAATCCATTGCAACTTCTCTAACATTTGCTCTTACTTTTTCTGGATTATTAAAATTATCTGTTAATGCTTGAACGTCTGCTATTAATATATATGGGTCATATAACCCTGAATTTTGCATTTCTATTCTTTTTTGTAAAGAACCAAAATAATGTCCTATATGTAATTTTCCTGTTGGTCTATCACCCGTTAATATTCTCTTTTTTTCTGCCATAATATATCATTCCTCTCCGAATATAAAATTATACTGATATTCTCATTTTTATTTACTGTGTTATATTATAACTAATTTTTACCATTTTTACAAGATATAAATATAAAATTACCTTATAATACACTATATCATTTCGAAATATTTGAATTATACTTATTTTGAACTATAAGTATTTATATATTTTACATAATTTCTTTACTTGTTTTCTATTTTATGATATAATATCTCCATCAATTTATATAGGAGGAAACATAAAAATGATCATTAAAACTCGCGCCATCGACAGAGTTTTAAAAGAAAACCCCTACCTTAGCACTAGAAGATTTGGTCTTCCGTATATTGGTGCAAGGCATGATGGTGAAGCTTTTAATCCTACTGTCCAAGATATCGCAAATGCGATTAATTTTTATGGATACGAGGTCCGGGATGAAAATATAGTCACTATTCCAGATACGGACCTTGGCATCGGAAACCCTGTAAATTACAAACCATTTCCACCTTCAATCGAGGAAATGAAAAAATCTTTAGATTCTGGTATGATGTATCGCTACCCTTACACAGAAGGTGATGATAGCATCAGGCAGCAACTTCTTGACTATGTTGAACAAGAAGGTTTTGTAAATACTGAACCCTATTCGTTTAATGATATTGACGAAAAAGGTCTTTGTGTTCATAACATAACCTTTCTTCCATCAACATCAATAGCATTCAATATGATTGTAAATATTATTTCTAAACCCGGTGATGTAATACTTGTAACTGGCCCAAACTATGGACTTTTTACTATTCGGGCAGAGCGTGCAGGAGCTGAAGTTGAAGTCATTAATTTAGAAAAAGAAGATAACTACTTGGTAAATCCAAACAAGTTAGCTAGCAAAATTGATGATATAAACGAAAGCTTGCAGAAAGTTTATAATCGGAGAAAAGGATATATTCCTAGAGTTGTAGCCTTTTTGAATGCTAACCCTAACAATCCTACTGGAAAAGTTATGGGCGAAAAGCAAGCTGAACTTTTGAAACAAATTGGTGAAGTTTGCTTGAAAAGAGGTGTATTCATTATTGATGATCTCGTTTATAGAGACATCTGCTTTGACGGAAATAACTTGGCAAAGCCCATTGCGACTATTCCTGGAATGTTTAGGAATACTATCTCATTGTTTGGTTTATCAAAAAGCTATGGACTTGCAAGTTTAAGAGCCGGATTCGTAGTTGCAGACGAGGTAATCATACGAGAACTTATTAACAGAATCTTTCAAGAGATGGATTCTTCTCCAGACATTGTAGGTAGAGCTTTAGCGGGTGCTTTTAATGCGACACCTTCACGTAAGCAGGCCTATGATGAGTATTTTAACGAGTTAAGAGATATTTATATTTACAATTTTAACTTGTTGAAGGCTTTGGTATCTGGCATTGATGCTGTAGATGCTAATTTGAAAACTGCAATAGAAAATGAAGTTACTGAAATTTTAGGAGCTGAAGTTTCGAATGAAGTATTAAATGGACTTCCATACGTTGACTTTCCTGAAAATTTAGAACCAGAATCTGGTTTCTTTGCTATTTTGGATTTTACCAAATTGAAGGGAATGAAATACAAAGGAAAACCCATATATACAGAAGAAGATTTGCTTCAGTTTTTCTACCGCACTTCACGCATTCGGTTTTTAATCGGTCAATCAATTTCTTGGCCGTACAAAGATGAACTTGTTGGTAGAATTTCATTTTCTGTAGACAAACCCAAATTAGTAAAAGCTTTTAGTAATATGTACAAAGCACTTAAGCTTTTAACTCCGAAAGATGAATATATTATTCGGAAAAATGAGCTTAAAGACCAAGAACAAATGGCTCACATTAAGGTAGATGGTTGGAAGAATGCCTATGACAGCATTATTTCTTCTATGTATCTTAATTCACTAAATTACGAGCAACAAACAGAGCGCTATATTAGTAGCTTTGATGAATACAAAGACCTTGTATTCGTTGCAGTAAATGGTGATGAAGTATTAGGCTATTCTTGCTTCGACCCTACTTCAAACGACATAGCAGATTCAGAGTTAGTTAGCCTTTATATTAAGCCATCTGAAATTGGCAAAGGCATTGGCACAAGTCTTTTTAGAGAAACGTGTAAAGAGCTATTGCAATTAGGTAAGAAAAATATGGTTGTTTGGTGTCTTACAGATAATCATAATGCAATTAGCTTTTACGAGAAACTTGGTGGTAAAAAAGTTACAACAAAGCTTGCACAAATAGGAAATGATTTTTATTTCGAGTATGGTTTCTATTTCGACCTTCAAAACATTTAATAATGTTAAAACACTAATCCATGGGAGTCCCCATGGATTAGTGCTTTTTTAACTTTAATGATTTTACCCCACACCTTTTTTATTAGGTTATATAATATTAAATTTTGGTAAATAAAACTTTGGGCTATTTACATTGAGCTTTTTTAGTGCATAAAAAAACAAAATCAAATTATATAACTTGATTTTGTTTTATATATTATATGTTAAGCTTGTGCAGTTTCCTCTACAGGATAAACACTAACTTTCTTTTTATCTCTTCCAAGTCTTTCAAACTTAACTTTTCCGTCTGCTAAAGCAAATAATGTATCATCGCTTCCGATTCCTACATTTGTTCCTGGATGGAATTTAGTTCCTCTTTGTCTCACTAGAATATTTCCAGCTAATACAAATTGACCATCTGCTCTTTTTAATCCAAGACGTTTAGACTCACTATCTCTACCGTTCTTAACACTACCTTGACCTTTCTTATGAGCCATTCTTCCTCACTCCTTTCGCGTAATTATAATTTATTTATAAATGCGATTATGATTTTCTATAAAAATTATGCTTCTACTTTTTCTGTTTTTGCTTTGCTTTCTGTTTTTGTAGCTTTTGCAGATGTTGATGTTGCTTTAACTGTTTCTGCTTTAGCTTTTACTTCTGTTTTAGCCTCTGCCTTTACTTCTGTTCCAGCTTCTGCTTTTGTTTCTGTTTTTGCAGATTGCATAGCTATTTTTGTAATTTCTACTTTTGTAAATGGTTGTCTATGACCTTGAGTTCTTCTGTAGTTCTTTTTAGCTTTATATTTGTAAACTAATATTTTTTTACCCTTACCATGAGCTACTACTTTTCCCTCTACTTTAACACCTTTTACATATGGAGCTCCAACTTCTACTTTTTTATCATCAGATACTAATACTACCTTATCAAATGTAACTTTCTTTCCTTCTTCAGCATCTAATTTTTCAAAAAATACAACGTCTCCTTCTGATACTTTGTATTGCTTTCCACAGCTCTCGATTATTGCGTACATTAATGTACACCTCCCTTTATATGTATACTCGCTAAGCATAAAATACTAGGTAGCTAACCTTTCTGTTACTAAAAATTTTATTACTAAAACATTCTTTATCAACAGAATATTAGCATTTCATACCCGACTCAGGCGGCTTACAGATAATTATTTTAACATAATTTACCTTAATTGTCAACGATTTTAAATAATTTAAAATCTAAATAATCTGAACTTATTAATTTAAAATCAATTCCATCTTTTATTCCTTCTATTGCGTCCTTATGTGAATTTCCATGTAGATGACCATAGAAACATCTTTTTATATTATATTTCTTCATTATTTCAACAAATTCCGACTTATACATATACTCATTTTTCATACTCACATTAGAAATTGGTGGATAATGCATAATTGCTATTATTTCTTTGTCATCTCCATATTTTTCTATAGCATCATTTATAGATAATTCTAACCTTAATGCCTCTCTTTTTATCATTTTAGAAGCATTTTCTGTATCAAGTAAATTCCAACCTCTAGTACCTACAATTATTTCATTTTCTATTAAATAACTATTATTATGTAAAAAATCAACATTTTCTATATTATTTTCTTCTAAATATTTTTTCATTGAAGTTACAGTAGTCCACCAATAGTCATGATTTCCTTTTAATAATATTTTCCTTCCTGGCAAGCTATTTAAATATTCAAAATCTTTATATGTATCTTTTAAATGCATAGCCCATGAAAAATCACCCGCAAGTATAACGGTATCTTGCGGTTTTACATTTTCATTCCAATTTTCTTTTATTTTCTCGCTATGATTTTTCCAATTTGCACCAAATATTTCCATTGGTTTATTTTCTCCAAAAGACAAGTGCAAATCGCCAATTACATATATTGACATATATAACTCTTCCTCTCGCTAAACTATTAGGGACGGGGTTAAATAGTTTAACAAAAATATTTTTTATTATTTTTCTATACTATGTAACAAATCGTTAAACTATTTAACCCCGTCCCTAATAGTTTAGCTAATAGTTTAGCAATTTCAAATTCGGCTCTGCATTTAAATCTAAACCAGATGTAACTCCGTTTATATAATTATAGTACCCTGCAGAAGCTATCATTGCTGCATTATCTGTGCATAATACAGGTTCTGGATAATATATTTTCATATTATTAGTTTGTTCCAACTCTACAAATTTTTCTCTTATATAACTATTAGCTGATACTCCTCCAGCCAATACCACAGTGTTTATATTTAGTTCTTCTGATGCCTTTAATGTATGTTCAATTAAAATATCTGTTACAGTTTTTTCAAAACTTGCTGATAAATCCGCTTTATTTATATTAGAATCTTTATGATTTAAATTTATAACCGCAGTTTTAATTCCGCTAAAGCTGAAATCCAAATTATCAAAATGAGTTTTAGGTAATTCTATATTTGCATTTCCCTCTTTTGCAAGTTTATCTATCTTTGGCCCTCCAGGATAGCCTAAACCTATAACTCTTGCCACTTTATCAAAAGCCTCTCCTATTGCATCATCTCTAGTTTTACCTAATATTTCAAAATTTTTATAATCTTTTATATATACTAAATGAGTATGTCCGCCTGAAATTATTAATGCAATAAACGGTGGTTTTAAGTCTTTATGAGTTATATAATTAGCTGCAATATGACCCTCTATATGATTTGTTCCTACAAGTGGCTTATTAATTGCATAGCTTAATGCTTTTGCATAAGACACTCCTACTAAAAGTGCTCCTACAAGACCTGGTCCATATGTACAAGCAATTACATCTATATCATTTAATGTAACTTCTGCATCTCTTAATGCTTTTTTCATAACATTAGAAATAGCCTCTACATGATTTCTAGAAGCTATTTCTGGTACTACTCCACCAAACTTTTCGTGTATTGGCACTTGTGAACTTATTATATTTGATAAAACTTCTCTTCCGTCTTTCACTACTGCTACAGAAGTTTCATCACAACTTGTTTCTATTCCTAATACTAACATTTTTTCCTCTTTCTATTTCATTATTTAAAGCATTTATATTTTCATTAATTTTTTTCATCTAAAATATTTATTTAAATTATCCTTCCAAATAATCCAAATACAAATTTAGAAATAATATTAAATGAACCTGATATTATTGGTGAAATTATTGTTCCAGCTATTGGAGTTATCCATATAACAACAAATACTATATATAATATTTGCCAATTTCTATCCATCCACTCTTTTGCCCTATATGGTAAAAAGTTTCTTAATACTTTTGAACCATCTAATGGTGGTAATGGAATTAAGTTAAAAATACCCAAACCTAAATTTATAGTTATACACTGTATGATTACCTGCATTGCTATAACTACTCCTTGATTTGCTCCTACTAATGATATTGCTCCATATGAACTAAAGCTTATATAACTGTTAGTAAATATTAGAACTATTCCTGCTATAATTGTAAATACTATTGCTAATACAAAATTCATTAATGGTCCTGCAAATGATACTATTGCTTCACTTGCAGACATTGATCTCTTTCTATTAAAATTGCTTGGGTTTATTTCTACAGGTTTTCCCCAACCAAATCCTGCAAAGAATAATAATACTGAACCTATTGGATCTAAATGTGAAAGTGGATTTAAATTTAATCTTCCTTGTCTTCTAGGTGTATCGTCTCCCAATTTATCTGCTGCATATGCATGCGCAAATTCATGAAATGTTATTGCAATTAATACGGCTGGAATTGTTAAAACTAAATCCAACAAACCTTCTGGATTGGAAACATATCTTAATACACTAAATCCAATTAAAATTGCCAATATTATGGAAATTGACCTTCTATCTAAACCAAAACCAAACATTAATATTCTCCTTGTTAATAAAGTTTTCCCTTTTACATATTAGTATTCAACATCTTTTATTTAATCTACAATATCCGTTTATAAACATATTCTATAGTATTTATTAAGCACCATCAAACATAATTTTTGCGTTTAGGGTTTTTATATTTATTTTGTATATTACTATATCATATCTTATAAAAAATTTCAATCTCTAAAAAGTATTTTAGCATATTAATATTTTTAATTAACATTTTCTTAATTCTCTAGCATATTTTTCGTCAATTTCTTCAATATATAAATCATATTTCTTTATTTCTTTTTGCCTATAATAGTCATATATATCTCCATAGATGTTAATAGTAGTTTGAATATTACTGTGTCCTAATAGCTTTTGTAAAACTGTTATTGCTACATCAGCTTCAATACATCTTGTAGCAAATGTATGTCTTAACATATGAATATTAACATTACTCAATTTTATTTTTTCCATTTTGCCATTTTCTTTTCTCTTTGAAATATCAATAGTTTTAATTCCAGCATTTCTACATATTCGTTTAAAAGCTCCATTTACTTGATTGTCTGTATATAGTTTTCCATCTTCCCTTAGAAAAATTGCATTATATTTATTAGGTCTCATATCTTTTAGTGCATCATCTATTACATCTCTTGATTTTGGAATAAGTCCAAGTTTTCTTTTTCCATTTTTAGTTTTAGTAGTATTTCCCATTATAATTTCACCTTTTTTATTTCTAGTCAAAGATCTATTAACATTAATTACCCCATAACCTTTATCAAAACTTATATCATTAACAGTTAATGCTAAAACCTCTCCTATTCTCATTCCGGTATACAAACATAATAAAATTATATTATTGTATTGATTCGGATGAGTTTTTATATATTCTTTTAAAATATATTCTTCTCTACTTGTAAGTGCTGTCACATCTTTATCTTCTTTTAAGCTTTTAGGCAATCTTAATCGTTCATATCCTACGAAGAAATTCTTTCTTATAATCTTTTTATAATCTGCATATTCATATACATTTTTTAGCAAACTAAATTCCTTATTTAAAGTAGAATTAGATTTTACTTTTTCTTTTCTAAAGAATTCTTCAATTTGTTTTTTTGTAACATCTTGTATAGGAATTTTCGTAAATTCATAACAATTGCATGTTTGTACAATCTGCATATTCCTATTATAAGTATTTTCTTTAGTTATACCATCTTTTAACTTCTTTTCTTCTAATTTTTTAGCAATATCAATAATAGTAGCTTTATTATTTTGATATGCTTTTCTTGTTTTATTCCCAGATGTAGTTTTCTTATTAGTATTAACAATATCCTCTTTCAAATTAATACCTCCTAAAGGGTCAAAAAATAAGATTTATTATATTAATAAATCTTTAGCGACCCACAATTGAATATTTTAGCTTTTATTTACAGCTATTTAATAATTTTACATCTTCATTGTATTTATTATAAAGTTATATTAATATTAACATAAAGTTGATAAAAAGTCAATTCTTACAACTTGCTATGACTTTATTTTTCTATATTTAATTGTACAAATTGCACTTACTTTATAGAACTTCATTTCACTTTCACTTGACGTAATTTTCTGCATGTGCTTTTATTTTTTTATTATTTTATTTTCTTAAGTTTTCTTTTAAATTTTGATTATTTTTTTCTAGATTTATATTACCGTGCACACGTTCAATCATTTGGATGGGGACAATGGGTAAAAGCTCTACCGGCAACAGTAGCTACAGAGCCTACAGCAGCACAAGCTAATAGAATTGATGGTTATGCAGGTACAATGGGATTACATAAGAGATTAGAAGCTATTGAAATTGTTCTTGTTCATACAGGTAACCATACTTATACTAACTATAAAGATGCTGGAGAAACTTATGTAGTTAATTCACAAGGAGTAACAGAATTAAAAGCAGCTCATACAGCAGAATGTTCAGTTTGTGGAAAAACTATAACAATTGAACATAGAATACCTACAACTCCTGAAGAAATAGCTGCAAATACAGTAGTAGAAACTGTTCCTGCAACAACTAACGCACATGGTAAAGAAGTAAAATATTTAAAATGTTTAGATAATTGTGGATATAAGAAATTAATTAGCCAAGAAGTTCTTCATAATTATGTGTATACTACTTCAGGTAATAGTGGACACAGTGCAAAATGTACACTTTGTGAAGCTAGCGCACAATCAGAAGCTCATACATTAGATTGTTTCAGACAATATGATGCACAATTAGATGCAGGAATTGCAAATTTACAAGGTATGAAATTTGTAGCACAATGTACAAAATGCGGTGGCAAAGTTGGTGAAGCTGGTATTTCAAATGCTATGAGAAAAGCTGCAAATACAACATTAAAAACAGTTACAATAGATGGAACTTATGAAACTCTAAACGAGAGTGCTGTAACAGATGTAATTCCAAATGGAGTTACTGTAGTAATAAACGGTAGTCTAAAAGCTCTTAAAGCTCCTTATGTATTAGATTGCTCAAAAGGCGGAAGAGTTGTAGTTAAGCCAGGAGCTGTTCTTCAAAATGTTACAATAAAACATGAGGACGGAAGCGTAGAAGCTACAACTGGTACAGCAGATGCATTAAAAGAAGCTCTAAAAGCTATTTCAGGAAATGCTGAAGATACAGTAATTACTTTAACAGATGACGTAACATTAGCTAATAGTAGTGCAACTGATGCTTTAAAAGTAGAAACAGGAAAAGTAACATTAGATTTAAATGGACACTCATTAAAATCTAATGCAGGACATAGAGTAGTAGAAGTTGGATTAGGAGCAGAATTAACTATAACAGGTAGTACAGGAGTAGGAATTACAGGAACTGATGCTGATGGTGATTATGCATTAGTAAAAGTAGAAGGAAAGCTAACTCTTGATCATGTAGACTTCACTTCAAAAGGTGGAGGAATATTAGTTGCTGATGGTGGAGAATTAAATATTAAAGGTGGAACATATACTTCTGATGATTGTCCAATAGCTGCAAATGCAGAAACTAAAAAAGCAACTATAAACATAGAAGGTGCAACAATTAATTCTAAAGGTTATGCTGTAACAACAAACCATACAACTAATGGTAAAGCTATAGAATTAAATATGAAAGATTGCGTTATAACTTCTGATGAATCTTGGGCTGGATCAGCTATTTACTTACCAGCAGGTGGAAGTGCAAAACTTGAAAACTGTACAGTAACAGGTAAAACAGCTCTAGAAGTAGTTGGATTAACAAAATTAGATATAATTGGTGGAAAATATGTTGCAAAAGGTGCAAGAGACAATACTCCAAATAGAGTTGCTGGTTCTAAACCAGATGGAACACCAATATTAATAGTTTCTCATAAAGATTATGAAAAAGGAAAAACATTAAATGTTAATATAAGTGGAAATGTAACATTTGAAAAAGCTTCTTCAAATGAAAATGCAAAAGATGTTAGAGTATATGTAAACAATAGTAATCAAGTTGGTATTTCAACAGTTAACATTACTTGTCCAAATACTGTAAATGTTGAAAAACCAGAAAATGGTAATGGATTTACTGTAAATGTTAAAAATTCATAATTTATAATATAAATAGTAATTCTAAATACTAAAAAAGACTTTAGATTAATTCTAAAGTCTTTTTTGTAACTTAAAAATAATTTAATTATTCCATACAAAGAGGGTGTCCTAAAATAGAAACCCGAAAGCAAAAATTCCAGTGAGAAATCGCTGGAATTTTTGTGTGTAAAAATATGAAAAAATACTGACAAATCAATACTTTAATGATATAATTCAAGTATAAAAAGTAGAGATTTTGGAGGT
>CANQDO010000036.1 GCA_947593355.1 uncultured Clostridia bacterium
TGATTTTTTAGACATTATTCTTCCCTTCTTATTTTATTTCTTTTGTTATTATAAACATTATTTTAATTTTGTTCAAGCTTATTAATTTGATATTTAATTAAATTTTTCGTTTTATGCTTATCCACTAATTTTTAGTACAATTTAGCTGTTTAATTTTTCTTCTATTAATTTTGCAATTTCATTTGCTTTTTCTTTAATATAATCTTCATTTGAACCTTCTAGCATTACTCTTACTAAAGGTTCTGTACCTGAAGGTCTGATTAAAACTCGACCATTTCCTTCAAATTCTTGTTCTATCTCTTGAATCCTTGCTTTTATTTCAGGTATATTTTCTAATTCACTTTTCTTTTCATTTGGAACTTTTACATTTACTAGTACTTGAGGGTATATTTTTATGATTTTTCCTGCCTCTGAAGCAGACATTTTCTTTTCTAATAAAATTCTTACCATCATTAGTGATGTTAAAATTCCATCTCCTGTAGGATTATAATCCAAAAATATAATGTGTCCTGACTGTTCTCCACCTAGATTATAGCCGTTTTTTAACATTTCTTCTAGTACATATCTATCTCCAACTTTTGTTTGAATATAGTTTATACCATTTTCTTCTGCATATTTTTTTAATCCAAGATTACTCATTACAGTTGCCACAATAGTATTATTCTTTAATTTTCCATTTTCTTTTAAATATTTAGATGTAATAGCAAGTATAGCATCTCCATCTATTTCATTACCATTTTCATCTACAAGTAAACATCTATCTCCGTCACCATCATATGCAATTCCAAGGTTGCATTTCTTTTCCTTTACAAACTGCTTCAAACCTTCCAAATGTGTAGAACCACAATCTCTATTTATATTTACTCCATCTGGATTATTATTTCTTATATAATATCTTATTCCTAAAACTCTAAATACTTTTTCCGCTATAGCTGATGTAGCTCCATTTGCAGTATCTAATGCTACTACAAAATCTTCTTTTTCCAAATTTTCCAATTCTTCTTCAAAATTCTTTCTAAAGAAATACACATATTCTTCTATTAAATCTGTTCTAATTTCTGAAACTCCAACCTTATCTCCTACCGCTGTCATCGTATCTAATTTATCTGAATCCATTATTTCTTCTATTTCTTCTTCTAATTCATCTGGAATTTTCATTCCTTTATTACTAAAATATTTTACACCATTAAATTCGTATGTATTATGTGAGGCTGATATTACTACTCCCGCATCGGCTTTATATCTTCTTGTTAAATATGCAACTGCTGGAGTTGGAATTACTCCCAACAATTTTACATTAGCACCATAGCTTAAAAAGCCTGCTGTCATAGCACTTTCTATCAATCCTCCAGAAATACGAGTATCTCTTCCTATTAATATTGTTGGCACATGATCTGAATGCTTTGCAAGCACACATGCCCCCGCTTTTGCTACTTTATATACTAAATTAGGTGTAAGTTCCGTATTTGCAATTCTTCTAATTCCATCTGTTCCAAAATATTTTCTCATAACCTAACTTCCTTTCTATCATTATATTATACCTAACTAATTACTTATAAGTGTATGTACACATTTCACTTTTATATGCATAATTATATATAATTTATACAAGTTTTTGCAATAGTTTTCATCAACTTTTTATCATAGCAAAAAGGCCAAATATTGATAATCAACATTTGACCTTTTTACAACATTATCTTTTCAGTATTAACTCTGCTAATCCGAAATCCGTTAACAGTTTTGCTACTTTGTTAGGAGTAAAGTTAGGGTCTATTCTACTTTCATCTCTTTCAATTTCACTTTTACAATATGAGATGTCAGACTCTAAAATATTATACTGACTAACAAATCTTTCTAGTTTTTCAGGGCTATCACCATTTCCTGGTTCATAGCAAAAATCTGATGCTAAAAGATTTTTAAAATCATCTTCTAATACTTCTAACCGCTCTTTCTGCTCTACCAATTCATTGGGTGCCGAAAAAAGATTTGAATAGTAGCCTGCTACAGTAATTACTTCAGCTAATATAAGATAGCCTACTAATACCATTAGCATTGTTCTTGTTGCAAATTGCATTCTTTTAAATCTAGAAAATAAAATAACCAACAGAACAAGAATTAACAACGTTAACATTTTTTCCTCCTTAATGCAAAGATTACTTTGAGAACTGTTTAATCAAACAAAATAAAATCAATAACAATGCTTTTAATTCCGGGATATTTCATAATATAACCCAAAAAATCTTGTCTTTCTGCCATTTCATCATACAGTTTTCTAATTATTTCCTCCTGATCTACAGTTTGCACATTTAAACGTTTCTCATATTCTTCTAATTGATTTCTTGCTTTTCGTAAAGATTTAATTAACTCTTCCCTTGTTATGCTATAATTCTTCAGCTTTTCAAAATTTTCAAACACCTCATAATCAATCGAAAAATTTTCTAAACGTTCCTTGTCAGTACACCACTCTTGAAGATTCATCCATGCTATTTCAGAATTTTCCATAATAGCCTCAGAAGGATAATTCGGTCGGAATATCATAAATGCCTCCCGCTTAAGTTCATTAAATTGCTTACATTCCTCTTTTAGCCGAACATATCGTTGTAAAGCCTCATAAACACTATTATTCATCTTGTTCTCCTTTAAAAAAATGTTTTTAGTTACTTTACATATTATACAATGTATTTTACATAATGTCAAGGTTAAACTATAAGGGACGGGGTTAAATAGTTTAGTGGATTATAATTATTTTATAGCAAAACATGAATATATTATTAATTCGTTTCCACTAAACTATTTAACCCCGTCCCTTATAGTTTAACCCGGCCTGATAGTTTAACTTGGCTTTATAGTTTAACTTTTTTTCTCCATAAAATATTTTAACGCCTGTAATCCACCTATAATAACTGCACCTATAATAAAGAATAGTATGCTAAATGTCTCAAAAGTCATAGCAGGTTGTGGTACATCTAAAGTAGTTGGTCCTTGAACTATAGAGTATAGTGAACCTATCATCATTCCTATTATTGCATAAATTGATTGAGATCTAAAACTTGTTAAGCATTTGTTTATTAGCCTTACAAAAAGTAAAACTCCTGCAATAATTCCTAAGCCAAATATTATAAGTACTGGTAAAACAGAAAAGTTTAAATGTAATAATTCTTTTACTGCTGAAATTATTGGCACATATAAACCAAATATTAGTAATAATGTTGAACCAGAAATCCCAGGCAATACCATTGCAGATATTGCTATCATTGCTGATATAAATATGTATATTATTAACCCAATATTTAAATTTTGTATGTCAACAGCACCAGCTGGTTTTAATAAAGTAATTGCTACAACAAGTGCAATACCTAATAGCACAAACACTATATTCCATAAATTTTTCTTTAATACTTCTCTTTCTTCATATATAACAATAGGTATTGCAAATATTATAAAACCTATAAATAATGAACTCATTGCATATATTTGTGTATCAAATAAGTTTGCAAGTATTGTTGATGCTATTGCAAATCCAATTACCCAACCTATTCCTATTTTTATTAAGAATTTTATAGCTTCTATTTTTTTCTCTTTTTTACCTCTAAATAAATCGTCTAATGAACCTATAAATTTATCATAAAAGCCTAATAAAAATGCAATTGTTCCTCCAGATACACCAGGTACACTATCGGCTAATGCCATGCAAAAGCCTCTAATTCCATTTATAATATATTCTTTTAATTTTTTCATATATTTTTCCTTTCGTTATTTTACTACTTTAACAGCAACTTTTAAGTTTTCACCATTTATAGATGTTTCTGTATAATCTGCATCTTCATTATATAAAATTTCATTTGCTAAAGTGTCTTTTTTAATTTGAGCTTCAAATTTCTTTATTACACCCTCTAGCATTTCGTTTCCGGCTACATATAGTTCTATTCTATCTAATACTTCAAAGCCACTATCTTTTCTCATATTTTGTACTTTTGATAGAATTTCTCTTAAATAACCTTCTTCTTTTAATTCTTCTGTTATAGTTGTATCTAATACAACACCTATTTCACCTTCTCCTGCAAATGCAAATCCTTCTTTTCCTTGCATTGTAATTAAAAGATTTTCATTATTTAATTCTATAGTTTCGCCATCAACTGTTATTTCATAAACATCACCTTTTTGGATTTTCAATGCTAAATCCATTTGATTACATTTTGAAATTTCTTCTTTTATTTTTGGAATTAGTTTTCCATAAGTTTTTCCTAAAACAGGTAAATTTGGTTTAATTTCAAAGTTTACATACTCTGACATTTGTGCTCCTAATTCTACCTCTTTTATATTTAACTCATCTTTTACTATATCTCCATAATATTTTGGAAGTGATGTTGCTGAAATTAACATTTTAGAAAGTGGCTGTCTATTCTTTATATTAGCAGAATTTCTTGCACTTCTTCCTAATTGAACTATTGTGTATGCTAATCCCATTTCTTCTTCTAGCTTTTTATCTATTAATTTTTCATCTACTTCTGGCCAATAGCATAAATGAACACTTTCTGGTGCGTCTTTATCTATTCCTGCAACTAAATTTTGATAAATTTCTTCTGTCATAAATGGTACAAATGGAGCTGCAACTTTTATTAATGTTGTTAATACCGTATATAATGTCATATATGCACCTATTTTGTCATCATTTAAGCTTTCTTGCCAATACCTGTTTCTATTTCTTCTTACATACCAATTTGATAGTTCGTCAGTAAATTCATCTATTTGAATAGCTGCTGATGTAATTTCATATTTATCTAATTTTTCATCAATTTCTTTAACCAATGTATTTAATTTTGAAATTATCCACTTATCCATTACATTTTCAGATTTAAAGTTTTTATATTTTGTAGGGTCGAATTGGTCAATTTCTGCATATAGAACATAGAATGAATAAACATTCCATAATGTAGATAAAAATCCTCTTTGTGTTTCTTCTACATCTTTTACAGAAAATCTTGTTGGAAGCCATGGAGCACTTGATGTATAAAAATGCCATCTTGTTGCATCTGCACCAACAGATGAAAGTACTTCAAATGGATCTACAACGTTTCCTAAATGTTTTGACATTTTTAAACCTTTGCTATCTAGTACGTGACCCAATACTATACAATTTTCAAATGGATTTGTTTCAAATATACATGTTGAAATTGCAAGTAAAGTATAGAACCAGCCTCTTGTTTGGTCTACTGCTTCTGAAATAAATTGTGCTGGGAATGTTTTCTCAAACATATCTTTATTTTCAAAAGGATAATGTAATTGAGCAAATGGCATTGAACCTGAATCAAACCAACAGTCTATAACCTCTTTTTCTCTTACCATTTCCTTTCCACACTTTGGACATTTTAAATGAATTGGGTCTAAATATGGTTTATGAAGTTCTACATTTTCTGGTACATTTATACCCTTTTCTTCTAACTCTTTTCTACTTCCTATACATTCTTTATGACCACATTCGCAAGTCCATATTGGAAGTGGTGTTCCCCAATATCTATCTCTTGAAATTCCCCAATCTATAACATTCTCTAGGAATTTTCCAAAACGACCTGTTCTTATTGTATCTGGCATCCAGTTTATTTTATTGTTATTCTCTAATAAATTATCACGAACAGCTGTCATTTTTACAAACCAGCTATCTTTTGGATAATATAAAAGTGGTGTATCACATCTCCAACAATGAGGGTAACTATGTGTATGCCTTGCACTTCCAAATAATTTATTTTGTCTAGCAAGCCATATACAAATATCTTTATCACAATTTTTTACAAACTTACCTGCCCATGGTTCAACATCATCTATAAATTTTCCTTCTCTATCTACTAAATTAACAAAAGCAATTCCATTTTGTTTACAAACAAAGTTATCATCTTCACCATAAGCTGGCGCAATATGTACTATACCAGTACCATCTGTTAAAGTAACGTAATCTCCATGAATAACTATAAAAGCTTTTCCATTTTCTGGCTTTGCGTATGGCATTAATTGCTCATACTTCATGCCTAAAAGCTCTGTACCCTTTACTTCTTTTACAATTTCATATGGAATATCTTTTAAAACTGAAGGAATTAATTCTTTTGCTAAAATATATATTTCTGGATTTCCTTCTTCTTGTAATTTACCATCTATAATAGGCTTTTCAACCTTTACATAGGCATATGTATATGCTTTATTTATACAAAGTGCTAAGTTTGAAGGTAACGTCCATGGAGTTGTTGTCCATGCTAAAAAGTAAACATTATCTTCTCCTACTGCTTTAAACTTACAAGTACAAGTTAAATCTTGAACATCTTTGTAACCTTGTGCAACTTCATGAGAAGAAAGTGCTGTTCCACATCTTGGGCAATAAGGCATAACTTTATAACCTTGGTATAATAAACCTTTCTCCCACATTTGCTTTAAAGCCCACCATTCAGACTCAATATAATCATCATGATATGTAACATATGGATTTTTCATGTCAACCCAAAAACCAATTTGATCAGTCATTTCTTCCCACATAGAAACATATTTAAATACACTGTCTTTACATTCATCTATGAATTTTACAACTCCATAATCTTCAATTTGTTGCTTTCCAGAAATTCCCAATTTCTTTTCAACTTCAAGTTCAACTGGAAGTCCATGTGTATCCCATCCAGCCTTTCTTGTAACATTATACCCCTTCATTACCTTATACCTTGGTATAATATCTTTCATAACCCTTGTTAAAATATGACCAACATGTGGTTTACCATTTGCTGTAGGTGGTCCATCATAAAAAGAAAAATATTTTTTTCCTTCATTTAAGTCAAAGTTTTTATGTATTATATCTTTTTTAGCCCATAAATCTCTAACCTCTTTCTCCATGCCTACAAAGCCATCTTCTTTAAGTTCAACTTTTTTGTACATTATATTTTCCTCCTTTTATTATGTGGAATGACCTTTGTGTTTGTTTCTCAAACACAAGGGCATTCCTCCATTTTTTACTTTTTTTAACTTATTTATATTTCAATTTGTGGCTTAATCTTCTTTTAAATAATTTACTTCTAATTCTTTAACTAATTCAAAACGATGCTTTTGACCTGTTATATTATCTGGTCTTTCTGGTATTTCTTCTAAAAACATTTTTTCTGGTCTTACCCAAATTGATTTTCCATCTTCTCTTTCATATAATGTTTTATATATTACTAGCCTTTCTTTAGTTTCTGAATCATACCCAATGTTTTCTACAAAGTAATAATTTCCTTTAAAGTGTCTATACACTCTTCTTCTTTTTACTTCTTCCATCTTTTGCACCTCCCTTATTATAATTCCCACTTTTTCAATTATTTAGTAGTATATATCAAAAAACTCTATTTCATCCATTATTTAGGACGAAATAGAGTGAATTTCCGTGGTACCACCTAATTTGAAAGCACCTACTTATTTTAACCCATTTTAGTTTATTTTAACCTTGCAAAAGAAATGCTTTCCTCTCATTTTTCTTTAACGCAGAACTACGTTTAGACTTACTTTTTATGATTTACTTTATGAATGCCTTATAGAATATTGTGACATTATATTTCAGTCTAAAAACAACAAAGGTGATATCAAATAAACTAGTTCCTGTTAGAATTTCACCAACCTCTAACTCTCTTAAGGCTTTTTTTATTCGCGTTGTCCTTGTTTTTGTTTTATCTATGCTCTATTATATTAACATTTTTATTTATATTTTTCAATAGTATACGTTAAAAATTTTACCTATGTCAAAAAATTAATACATAACGAACCTACAAAATTTGAGTGTTAAATAATAAATAATAGTTGAAAATATGATTATTATCATATATAATACAACTATTATATAAAAAGGAGAACATTAATATGAAAAAAATTGTATTATGTGGTTCGAAAAAATTTATACCTAAGTTTCTAGAATTAGATAAGGAATTACAAGCAATGGGATATAATGTTGTTGTCCCTAGAGAATTTATTGTTGAAATGGCAAAGAAAGATGCCTCTTTATTACATTTCGATGAAATAAATAAAGATGATGTGGATGCTTTATTAATTGTAAACGAAACCAATAAAGATCAAAATAATTACATCGGTGCAAATGGATTTGCAGAGTTAGCATTTGGCTTTTACAAAGGAAGAAAAATATTTTTATTAAATGATATTTATGAGCCATATGAAGAGGAATTGGTCGCTTGGGAAGTCATTCCACTAAAAGGTAATATAAGTAAAATTTCAGAAATTTTATAATTTTACCAAATATGATAAACTTAAAAAAATTATAATCAAAAAATAAAAGCAGTATCATTGAATTTATCTTCATGATACTGCTTAATTTTGTGTTATTATAAGCATTTATATTTTATCTATTATACTTTCTTTACTTTGAACTCCTACTGTCATATCTTTCACTTTTCCATTTTCAAAAATTAAAAAAGTAGGTATGCTCATAATTTCATATTTACTTGCTAATTCTGAATTTTCATCAACATTAACTTTGCAAACTTTTGCTTTATTTTCTAAATCATTTGAGATTTCTTCTATTACTGGAGCCATCATTCTACAAGGTCCACACCAACTAGCCCAAAAATCAACAAGTACTGGTGTATTTGATTTTAAAACCTCCTCTTCAAAATTTGCTTCTGTAACTTCTATAACTGCCATCTTTAATTCCTCCTTTACATTTCTTAATTAATATCTTTTCTTAACATTTTTATTATATGCAAACCTGCTGTCATTCCTTCATACACCGCTTTTGCGATTTGAAGTGTTCCCCCTGTACAATCTCCACACGCATATAGCATAGGCACAGTTGTTTCCATATTGCTATTTACAACTATATTATTTTTTTCATCTATTGTTGCACCTATTTTTCTTGCTAAATCACTGCTAGATGCAACTCCTAATGCCACAAATACTCCATCTATTAATTTTTTTGAATCATCATCAAATTGAACTTCATTAACTTTAGTTGTTCCTTTTATTTCTTTTAATTTTTTAAATTCTACTTCTATATCAAGGTTAAAATCTCTATTTTCTACTATTTCTTCACCATTTGTTAAAATGGTTACTGAATTAACTATTGGTAACAGTTCTTCTGCCTCGTGCAGTGCATATTGGCCACTACCAAGTACAGCTACATCTTTTTTTCTATAAAAAAATGCGTCACATGTAGCACAATAACTTACACCTTTTCCTTCAAACTCTTTTATTCCTTTAATGTTAGGCGCTTTTCTTGAACTACCAGTTGCAAGTACTACTGCTTTTGCTTCATATTTTCCATTTATAGTTTCTACTGTAAAATACTGTTCTTTCTGAATTTCTACAACTTCATCATATACAAAATTTACGCCTATTCTTTTAGCTTGTTCAACACCTATTTTATATAATTCTTTTCCTGATATAGGCTCTTTAAATCCATAATAATTTTCTATTTTTTCTACCTTTTCTAAATTTCCTATAGATTTATAAATCACTAACGTATTTAAATTCGCTCTTTTAGTATATAAGCTTGTTGATATTCCTGCAGGTCCAGCCCCTACTATTATTACATCATACATATTATTTCCACCTTTTTATAAATACATACTTTACTTTCTTTTCATTGCTCTAATTTTACTTTTAGTTTCATTATCTACTCTATATGATTCTATTATTTTTTGCAATGCTTTATTATATGTAAATTTATCCAAATTATTATTATTTATTAATTTCCACGTTTCTTTTGGATACTTTATAAAAGCTTCGGCTATTGCCCATGCTACAGCCATTTTTACGTAATAGTCTTCATGCTTTATGTTATTTAGTATTTCTAATACTTGTTTTATATATTTTTCATCTATATAATAGTTCAAAATCATTACAACAGCAAACCTTATTTCAAACTCTTTGTCTGATTTTATATATCGTTGTATAAAGTTCCACATCTCTTCTTTATATTTATTAGTAATTTTCAAATCTGCAACTGTTACATCACATACTGCCCAATCATTAATTTTTGGAATGAATTTTTTTAGATAATATTGTGTTTCTCTTAAATCCATCTTTGCATTACCTATAACTATTCCTTGTAACATAGTTTCTTCATAATAATCATCTACGGCATTATCTAAATATTTTTTATAATCTTGTTTTATAATTTCTTTAGCATATTTTTTTAGTATTGGAATTCTTATACCTATCATATTATTTATTTTAGGAGATAATTTTTTATTAAATTCTTTAAATTTTATATCAGCTAAACTAAATAATTTTTCTTTTATTTCTTCATTTTCCATTGTTTTCTCCCACATAACCATATTATGCACATATTATATCAAAAAATTCTCATTTTTCAAGTATTGAAAATAACAAATAAGGTATTGCTATTTTTTTGTTTTTTTGCTATTATATATAAGTAACATGAATTTTATATTTGCTGGTGTGGCGGAACTGGCAGACGCACACGACTCAAAATCGTGCGGGAAACCATGTGGGTTCGAGTCCCACCATCAGCACCAATAACATATCCGTTCGAACTTTATAAAACAAATAAATAAAAATATCATTCTGAAAAAGGATGATATTTTTTTAGTTTTATTTTCAGTATGTATTACATCATCCTTGCGTTATGTACCATTGTTGTTAGGCCTTGTGTCAACGATAAAGTCATATAAAGAATAAATTAAGACTTGCTATATGCATGAGTAATAATATTAATAAAACTGAATTATATATAAGGTTCGATAATATGTTACATATAGTAATTCGAAAGTAAAGGAAAAATATAATGCATATGGAAATTTTATTGACAATACACACACAAACAGAATGCAATGTATTAAAATTTCAACAAAATATTGTTTTTTTCTACATTTTATTATAAAATATTTATAGAAAAATTTAAGAAGTGATATTATAGAATTTATAAAATTTTTTTCAAATGATTTAAGTTGAAGTTTTACGGAACAATGGAAGGAGTTTCTTGCCTAAATTAATAATGTCTTCTGTATATAAAGCAGTTTTAAATATAAAAAACAATAAAGGTCTTTATTGAAAATACTGAAGTATTATACAGAATCTAAAGATATAGATGTAAAACAGTTGAAAAATTTAAAAGAGTTATTTTATAAGTGAATAATAACACAAGAAGAATTTGATAAAGCAAAAAAACATTTAAAAATATAAAAAAAGGAGAAAAATAATGAAAGAAATAAAATGTAAATTATGTGGTTCAAATAATTTTAAGAAAATTGGGAACGAATATGAATGCCAATATTGTCATACTAAATATGGTGTAGAAGAAGCAAAAAAAATGATGATAGAAGGAACTGTAGATGTTTCAGGAAGTACAGTTAAAGTTGATAATTCTGTTGAAATTGAAAATCTATACCAAATAGCTCGTAGGGCAAAAGAGAATAATAATAGTGAAAATGCTGCTAAATATTATGATATGATTTTAGTAAAAGATCCATCAAGCTGGGAAGCAACATTCTATACAGTATATTATCAGTCAATGAATTGCAAAATAGCAGAAATACAAAGTGCTGGTATTGCAATTAGTAATTGTGAAGATACAGTATTAAAATTAATAAAAGATAATGTCTTAGACGAAAAAGATAAGAAAGAAGCTATAAATGAAATGGCTTCAAAATTAATTCTAATTTCTAACATGTTGTATAATGCTGCAACTAATCATTATAATAGTATTGATTATAGTATACGAGCTAAATATATACAAGAATATGTTAGTAATTGTTGTGCTGCAAGAGATATTGTGTATAATTTTGGAGATTATTTAATTAATATTTTTGGCGATAAATATGCAGTAGATGTAGCTGTACCTTGTTGGCAACTTGGGGTTGAACAACATACGAAGTTATTACCTAAATTGGCAAACATACAAATAAACAAAGATATGATTCATAAATATGCAGAAAAAATTAAAAAATACAATCCTTCATATCAAGAACCTACTCCACCTGGAGGATGCTATGTAGCAACATGTGTATATGGCTCATACGATTGTCCAGAGGTATGGACTTTAAGAAGATTCAGAGATAATTATTTGGATAACAGAATTTTAGGTAGAGCATTTATTAAAATATATTATTTTGTAAGTCCTAAAGTTGTTAGAATATTCGGCAATAATAAGTACTTCAAAAAAATCAATAAATCAATTCTTGATAAATGGGTTGAAAAATTAAATAATAGTGGATATGAAAATACTAGCTATAATGATAAATATTAAAATTAATTAGTAGAAGAATATGGACGAGTTGTAATTATACATGTCAATTGCACCAATAATTACACAAAAATTGAGGTGAATAAGGTTGAAAAATAATATAGGAAAAAGTCCATAAAAAATAAAAGTCCTAAAAATAGCACTTTTTGGACATAAATA
>CANQDO010000037.1 GCA_947593355.1 uncultured Clostridia bacterium
GCTTTAGAATATTGGGGACCTGTAGATTGGTATAATGGTGGTATGGAACACACTACCCTTCACCTACTTTATTCAAGATTTTGGCACAAGTTTTTATATGATATTGGGGTTGTTCCTACTAAAGAACCTTATAAAAAGCGTACCTCACATGGTATGATTTTAGGCTCAAACGGTGAAAAAATGTCTAAATCTAAAGGAAATGTTATAAATCCTGATGATATTATTAATGAATTTGGTGCAGACACTTTCCGTGTATACGAAATGTTTATGGGACCATTTGATCAAACAGCACCATGGTCTATGGAAAGTATTCGTGGTTGTGGCAAGTTTTTAGACAGAGTTTGGAATATGCAAGAATTTTTAGTAGATGGTGATACCTATTCTCCAGAGTTTGAAAAAATGATGCACAAAGCAATAAAGAAGGTTTCATCAGATATTGAAGAAATGAAATTTAATACTTCAGTTGCAACATTTATGTCTATGGTAAATGAATTCTATAAATTAAAAAGAATTAATAAAGCTGAATTTAAAACATTCTTACAATTATTAAATCCATTTGCACCACATATGACTGAAGAATTGAACGAACTTATGGGATTTAGCAAAACAATTGCTGAAACTCCTTGGCCTACATATGATGAAGAAAAAACAATTGACGATGAAATAGAGCTTCCTGTACAATTTAATGGTAAATTAAAAGCAACTGTAAAAATCCCTATGGATGCAAATGAATCTACTGCAAAAGAAGTTGTACATAGTAATTCTACAGTTTCATCATTGTTAGATGGTAAAAATATAGTAAAAGAAATTTATGTTAAAAATAAAATTTATAATATTGTTGTTAGATAATGCATAAAATAATTATCCTAACATATCAAAAAACGCTTGTAACTAAATTAAAGTTACAAGCATTTTTATTAATATCATTAATTAGTAGCCTAACTCTTCTAAAATACTACTTACCTCTTCTTCATAGTCGTCATCTACATCAACATATATACCGGTATCTCCAATTACAGAAACTACCCTATATTTTCCATTTGTCCTTAACACATATTTAGAATAATTACTTCCACTTATAGTTGAACTTTGACCATTTCCTTTTGAATTTTCAAAACTTTGTGACCTATCATTAAAAAAGCTATTCATTGCATAAGTTGAGTCTGCAAATTTATAAAATTCTATTTGATGAGTATCATCAGATTTTATAGCTATTTGGGCACTTTGTATATATGTATATACTACAAATTGATCCTTTGCATCATAAATAGCATAATCCTTTTGTTGTAATGCAGATTTAAATTGATCTACTGTAATGGGATCTTTAGGTTGAGATGATATTATAAAAATTGTTGCACACACTCCACCTACTATTAATGCTATAATAGCAACTACTATAATTGCTATGATAATACCTTTTTTCATATGTTTCCCTCCTTGTATAAGTTTAATATATAAGCTCAAACTTATATATCATTTGTTATTAACATATATAATATATTATTTGCATAAAAAAAACAATACTTTAAATTAACTTTTACTTATTAAATTAAAAAATTTACACAATTTTATTATTTATTATCAAAATTCAAAAGCAGGAATTTCAATAGAAATTCCTGCTTTAATCTATAATAATGTAAATTGTTTTCAAATTAGCATTCGAACTAGTTATAACTCGTTTTTAATCGTGTTCACTATATTAGCATTTCGAAAAAGTTGTTCAAACATTTTATAGATTTGTCTGTCTTAAAAGTTTTCCAGTGTTGGTAAGGTTGATAATTTGTTCAAAGTTTGTCGTGTTAATAGTTTGTCAGGTTAATAGTTTGTCTTTATAGTCTGTAGTTTTTTGTCGTTTTTAGTTTGTCATTTATGTTGTTAATCTTAAAAGTTGTTCATCACATAATCATCCATTTCTGCTAGAGTATTATCTGATTTCAAAATCTTTTCTAACTCGCAGTATTTCATTTCAAGTATATACTCCAAAGTATCCTCTAGCCCATAGGCTTCTATAATGGCTGATAACTTCTCTTCTAGCAACTCATTACGAAACCTAGCATGACTATTTTGGACTCCTCCAAAAGTATTTCCTTTAGACTGAACTAGTGCTACAACTACAGCTACAGATTCAGATTCACTCGACTTTCCAGTTTGCTTAGCAATGCTATCTACGCAACTTGCTGAACAAGTGTACTTGTCACCATCAATTGCTTCTACCACGTACCGCCCATTCTTCAATGTCACTTTATAGTCGTTCATTTTGAACCTCCTATATATATTTATTTATAATAACGATATATATTTTATCACATTACATAATATTTTGCAATAGTTTTTATATCTTTTATCTTACCTACTTAATTTTATTTTTAAATTTACATTTTAAAGACATTTATTTCATTTTAAATATTTTAAATTTTTTCGAAAATTTGTTTGACATTTTTTATTGTTTATTATATACTATATCAAAACAAATTTTCGTTATATAAATTTTATTATGAAAGGGTTTTAACAATGGAAATTGTAGATAAATTAAAAATACTAGCAGATTCAGCCAAATACGATGCTTCTTGTAGTTCATCTGGAAGCAATCGAGGAAATACTAAAGGCGGTATTGGAAATGGTGATGTTTCAGGTATTTGCCATAGTTGGGGAGCTGATGGCAGATGTATTTCTTTATTAAAAATTCTAATGAGTAATTGCTGTGTTTACGATTGTAAATATTGTATTAATAGATGTACTAATACTGTTCCACGTGCCACTTTTACCCCTAGAGAAATTGCAGATTTAACTATTCAATTTTATAAAAGAAATTATATTGAAGGTTTATTTTTAAGTTCAGCCGTTATAAAAAATCCTGATTACACCATGGAAAAATTATATGAAACAATACTTATTTTAAGAAAAGAATATAAATTTAATGGATACATTCATGTAAAAACAATTCCTGGTTGCAGTCAAGAATTAATAGATAAATTAGGTACTTTAGTAGATAGAACTAGCATAAACATTGAACTTCCATCAGAAGCTAGTTTAAAATTGCTTGCACCAGAAAAGGAAAAAGCAGGCATACTTTCACCTATGAATTATATTGCAAAAAATATATCAATATCTAAACAAGAAAAATCTATTCATAAGCCAAAGTTTGTTCCAGCAGGGCAAACTACACAGCTTATGGTAGGCGCTACTCCTGAAACAGATTTAAAAATAATGAAGCTATCTGAAAGTTTATATACAAAATTAAAATTAAAAAGAGTATATTATTCTGCTTATGTTTCTATTAATGAAGATTCTTTATTGCCTGCATTAAAAGAACCTCCTCTACTTCGTGAAAATAGGTTATACCAAGCAGATTGGCTTCTTCGTTTTTACAATTTTACTATGGATGAATTATTGGACGAAACACATCCTAACTTTAATCCATTACTAGACCCAAAATGTGACTGGGCACTTAGGCATTTAGAACAATTTCCAGTTGAAATAAATCGCGCTGACTATCATACTCTGTTAAGGGTTCCAGGTATTGGTGTTACATCTGCCAAAAGAATTATAACTGCAAGGCGTGCATTTAACCTTAAATTTGATGATTTAAAAAAATTAAGAGTAGTACTAAAACGAGCTCGATATTTTATTACTTGTAACGGAAAATATTTCGACCAAATACAACATTTTAGTGAAACCTTTATTTCCGAAAACTTGTTATTTTTAGAGCGATTATCCTCTGAAAACCAAAATAGTTTTGAACAAATTTCTTTATTTACTAATTTTAACAAAGATTTAAACAATCCTCATAGTTTATTGCCTACTAAAGAAGATAAAGTAAAAGCTTTAACTGGTAGCTTGTAAAATGTTAATAAGTATATATGTTCATGCTGTGAAATAAACAGAATTTTTTATAGAAAGGATTAATAAAATGCAAAATTTAGTATACATTTATGATGGTAGTTTTGAAGGATTACTTACAATAGTATTTGATGTATATATAGAAAATGTATTTCCGCAAGTAATTGTAAGTGAAGAAAAATATATACCAAATATATTGGATACAACTAAAATAATAGAAACTAATTTCGAAAAATCTAAAAGAATTTTTAATGGCATAGTAAAAAATATTTCTTATGATGCACTTTACCACTCTTATTATGCATTTTTAAGTAATGATGAAAATAAAGAAATTAATATAGTTCAATATTTAGTTTACGGCTTCCATGCAGGCCCTAAAATTAACACTATGCTTAGCGTTAATTTTGTTGCAAATGTTCATTATATGCGCAAAAAAATGCTTCACGAAGCCCACCGTTTAAAGGGCTTACTTCGTTTTCAAGAAGTTAACAAAAATTTATTTTATGCTTCTATTCATCCAGATAATAATGTTATAGAAACTGTTGGTCATCATTTTATTAGAAGGCTTCCAACTCAAAACTTTATTATTCATGATAAAAATAGGAATATACTATTTTTATATAATACAAAAGATTATTGCATTGTGCCTGCTGAAAACTTTAATATTCCTCAAATTACAGATGAAGAAAAAAAATATCAAAAACTTTGGAAATCTTTTTTTGAAACTATTGCGATTAAGGAAAGAAAAAATAGTAAACTACAAATGCAATTTATGCCTAAAAAATATTGGCAAGATTTAGTAGAAAAAAACGTCTAAAAAATTATTTGTATAAAATATAAGAAGAATTTAATGGTTTGGGTAAAATAAACAAGTATTTTTAATAGCCTATATAAAGCCAAAAAATATGTATATAGCTTGTGTAAAGTAAACAAGTATCTTAATATCTTGTATAAAGCAAAAAAATAGCACATACTATAACACAGTATGCACATATTTTATTATATTAAGCTATAATTGCAAATCTTTTCTCATGTTTTTTAGCATGTTGCAACTTGCATCAAGCTTATTTTGTTCTTCTTGCGTTAAATCCAATTTAATAATTTCGCGCACTCCATTTTTATTAATAACTGCTGGCACTCCAATGTAAATATCATCTTCTCCATATTCCCCATTTTCCAAATAAGTAGAAACTGTTAAAATAGCATTTTCATCATCTAATATTGCCCTTACTATTCTATTTAAAGACATTCCTATTCCATAATATGTTGCCTTTTTCTTTTCTATTATTTCATATGCAGCATTTACAACCCCTTCATGGATTTTCTGTAAATCCTCCATAGGATGAGAATTATCTCTCATTATATCTATCATTTTTTTACAACCAATATATGCATGGTTCCATGGTACAAATGATGAATCTCCATGTTCACCCATAATATATGCATGAACATTTTTACTAGATAATTTAAAATAATCAGCAATTAAAAACCTTAACCTAGCTGTATCTAGCACTGTTCCAGAACCAATAACCTTATTTTTAGGAAATCCTGACTCTTTATATACTATATAAGTCATTAAATCAACTGGGTTACTTGCTACAATAAATACACCGTTAAACCCACTTGCAACTATATCTTTTGTAATTTGCTTTATTATTTTGGCATTAGTAGAAGCTAGCTCTAACCTTGATTGACCTGGCTTTTGTGCCACTCCTGCAGTTATAACTACTATTTCTGCATCACTACAATCACTGTAATCACCTGCTTTAATAGTCATTTTTTGAGGTGCAAAAGGTAATCCATGAGATAAATCCATTTCCTCCCCTTTTGTTTTTTCCTTGTCTATGTCTATTAAAACAAGTTCATTTATTCCACCTCTATTTAACATGGAATATGCCATGCTCATACCAACAAAGCCTGTACCAACTAAAACAACCTTTTCCCTTTTCATAAAACCTCCTGTAATTTCACAAAACATTGGGTTAAACTATCAGGGACGTTGTTAAATAGTTTAGCAAGCTAAACTATTTAACAACGTCCCTGATAGTTTAACAACAATATTTCAAATATTTCAATAGTTTAAATTTCATATTTTTCCTTTTTGCTATAACTTGTATGTAAATATTTGTGTGCTACATGACTCCCTGCTTTTCCAAAAAATTCTTTATAAATTTGTTTTAATGCTGGATTTTCATGTGATTTTCTTATAACACTTTTTTCATCTATTGAATATAGACTATTTGCTCTTAATTTTCTTACATCAACTGTTGCTCTTGTTTTAGAATCCTTTATAGGTTGACCTCCACCCATTACACATCCTCCTGGGCAAGCCATTATTTCTATAAAATGATAATCACATTTTCCATCTTTTATTTTGTCCATTATTTTTCTTGCATTTGCTAAACTACTTGCTACTGCTATTTTTACTTCTTTTCCTGCTATGTTTAAAGTAGCCTCTTTTATTCCTTTTTCTCCTCTTATTTCTTTGTACTCTATATCTTTTAAGTCTTTACCTTCTAAAGTGTCTGCTGCTGTTCTTAAAGCTGCTTCCATAACTCCACCAGTAGTTCCAAATATTGCTCCTGCACCTGTTGCTTCTCCCATTGGATCATCAAAATTGCTATCTTCCAAGTTTTCGAAGTCAATGTTTGCTTGTCTTATCATTCTTGCCAACTCTCTTGTTGTTAATACATAGTCAACATCTCTTAATCCATCTACTTCCATTTCTTCTCTAGATGCCTCATACTTTTTTGCTATACATGGCATTACAGATACCATTACTATTTTTTTAGGGTCTATATCATATTTTTTTGCAAAGTATGATTTAACAATAGCTCCAAACATTTGATGTGGTGATTTACATGTTGACAAATGATCTAATAATTCTGGATAGTTCTTTTCTGCAAACCTTACCCAGCCTGGGCTACAAGATGTTATCATTGGAAGAACCCCACCATTTGTTAGCCTTTCTATAAACTCATTTGCTTCCTCCATTATTGTAAAATCTGCACCTGTATTTGTATCAAACACTTTATCAAATCCTAATTGCTTAAGTGCTGTAACCATTTTTCCTTTTACATTAGTTCCTATTTTCATACCAAATTCTTCACCAAGAGCTACTCTAACTGCAGGTGCTGTTTGAACAACTACATAACTATCTCCATCATTTATTTTATCCCAAACTTCGTTAATATATTCTTTTTCTCTTAAAGCTCCTGTAGGGCAACTTTGAATACATTGTCCACAAAATGTACAGTCAACATCATTTAAGCTACAATCATAAGTTGTTGATATTGTTGAAGTAAAGCCTCTGCTTGTGCAGTCAATAGCTCCAACATTTTGAACTTTTTTACATGTTGCAACACATCTTCTACATAAAACACATTTATTAAAATCTCTAACTATTGCAGGTGATTTATCGTCTATTTCGTGTTCTAACTTTTCACCTTCATATTCAATTTCACGAATATTTAATTTTTTTGCCAACTGTTGTAATTCACAATTTCCACCTCTAACACAAGTTAAGCAATCTATATGATGGTTAGATAAAATTAAATCTAATATAGTTTTTCTTGCTTCTAGTATTTCAGGTGAATTTGTTCTTACAACCATTCCTTCTTCTGCTACTTGAATACATGAAGTAGCAAAACCTTTTCTGCCTTCTATTTCTACTATACACATTCTACAATCTCCAGCCATATTTATACCTTTTAAAAAGCATAGGGTTGGAATATCTATACCATTTTGTCTTGCCGCTTCTAGTATAGTAGTATTTTCTTTAACTTGAACTTGTTTTCCATCTATAGTTAAGTTTATCATATTTTCCTCCTTCTAGCCCCTTTTTAAGGGACGGACATTTTTGTTCGTTTTCCGAACGCTACATTTCTATTTAATTCTAACCTCTAACTATGGCTTTAAATGGGCACTTGTCAACACATGTACCACATTTTATACATTTACTTGTATCTATTACATGTGGTTGTTTTACTTCGCCACTTATTGCATTTACCGGGCAGTTTCTCTTGCAAAGTCCGCAACCTTTACATTTATCTGGTTGTATTTTTAAATTGCATAATGCTTTACAATATCCTGCAGGACATTTACCATTCATAACATGTTCTTCATATTCATTTCTAAAATATTTTAATGTACTTAATACTGGGTTTGGTGCAGTTTGACCTAATCCACATACTGCTGATTTCTTTATACTATTTGCTAATTTTTCTAGCTTTTCTATGTCTCCTGGTTTAGCTTTTCCTTCGCACATTCTTTCTAGTATTTCAAGCATTCTCTTTGTACCAATTCTACAAGGTGTACATTTTCCACAACTTTCACTTACTGTGAAGTCTAAATAGAATCTTGCTATATCTACCATACACTTTGTTTCGTCCATTACAATTAGTCCACCAGATCCCATCATTGAACCTATTTTTGAAAGTGATTCATAATCTATTGGTGTATCTAAATGTTCTTCTGGTATACATCCTCCTGAAGGTCCACCAGTTTGAGCTGCTTTAAATTTTCTGCCATTTGGTATTCCTCCACCTATATCAAAAACAATTTCTCTTAAAGTAGTTCCCATTGGTACTTCTACTAGTCCAACATTGTTTACGTTTCCTCCTAATGCAAATACCTTTGTTCCTTTTGAAGTTTCTGTTCCAATGCTTGAATACCAATTTGCTCCATTTATAATAATTCTTGTAACATTTGCATATGTTTCAACATTATTTATTAAAGTTGGTTTTCCAAATAATCCGCTATTTGCAGGATATGGTGGCTTTAATCTTGGTTGACCACGTCTACCTTCTATTGACTCTAAAAGCGCTGTTTCTTCTCCACAAACAAAAGCTCCGGCTCCTAACCTAATGTCAATATCAAACTTAAAGCCCGTACCTAATATATTATCTCCTAAAAGTCCATACTCTCTTGCTTGTTTTATTGCAACTCTTAATCTTTGCACTGCTATTGGGTATTCTGCTCTAACATATATGTAACCTTGGCTTGCACCTATTGCATAACCTGCTATTGTCATAGCCTCTAATACACTATGTGGGTCACCTTCTAGAATACTTCTGTCCATAAATGCTCCAGGGTCACCTTCGTCTGCATTACATACTACATATTTTTGATCAGCATTTGCCATAGCAGTAAAGCTCCACTTTTTACCTGTTGGGAATCCTGCTCCACCTCTACCTCTTAATCCTGAATTTGATATTTCTTCTATTACTTGCTCTTTAGTCATTGATGTAAGTACTTTTTCCAATGCTTTATATCCATCAAATGCTATGTACTCATCAATAACTTCTGGATCTATTATTCCGCAGTTTTTAAGCGCAATTCTTTGTTGTTTTTTATAAAAGTTAAGCTCATCTAATCTTTTTACTAAAGTTCCATCTATGTCTTTGCAAAGTAATCTTTCTACTAATTTTCCTTCCACTATATGTGTATTTATAATTTCTTCACAATCTTCTGGCTTAACATGTGCATAAAAAACATCCTCTGGTCTTATTATTACGATTGGACCTTTAGCACAAAGTCCAAAGCAACCAGTTTGAATAACTCTTACATTTTTTATGCCTTTTTCTTCTATTATTTTTCTAAAGTTCTCTATAATCTTTGGAGATTTTGAAGATGTACAACCTGTTCCTCTACATACTAAAATATGTTTTTCTACAGTATTTGCTTTTAAGTTTACTCTCAAGTCTAATTCTGCTCTTTTTTTGGTTCTAATTTCTTCTATCTCCTCTATTGTTTTTACCTTTTCCACAACTTTCCCTTCTTTCTTTTTAGATTATAATTTTTTGTTTTTCGCATTAAGTATATTTTTTTATTGTAATTTTTTTGTTTTTCTCATTAAGTGTATTTTTTTATTATAATTTTTTGCTTTCCTCATTAGGTGTACTTTTTATTTCTTCTTCTCATTAGACGTATTTTCTTATTCTAATTCTTTCCCTCTTTTGCCATAATTTCATCAATAACTTTATCTAACTCTTTTACAGTTGCATTTCCATAAACTTCGTCATTTACCATAAATACTGGTGCTAAACCACAAGCCCCAACACATCTTACCTCATCTATTGAAAATAAGCCATCATCTGTAGTTTTCCCTGCTTCTATTTTTAGCCTTTCTTTAGCTCTTTCTAAAATGCTTTGTGAACCTTTTACAAAGCATGCAGTACCTAAACATACTGATATATTATATTTTCCTTTTGGATTAGTGGTAAACCTAGAATAAAAAGTAATAACCCCATATATTTCTGCCATTGGTATTGATAAATAATTAGAAATTTCTAATTGTGATTGTTTTGGAATATAACCGTATTTTTCTTGAATATCATTTAATATTGCAATTAAATTGTCCTTTTGTTTTGAATATTTACTTAAAATTTCATTTGTTTCTTTTATTAGTTTTTTGTCTACACATTTTGTACAATTCTCGTATTCCATAATAACCTCCTTTTATATTAAATTAATTTATATTTTAATTAATTTTATATCTATATTGTTAAATGTTTATTACCTTGTCCTTAAAAAAATTACATTTTCATTATAACAAATTTCGACTTCTTTCGCAAGGGATTTTTGCTATGCTACAAGTTTTTAATCATTATGTAACATAAATGTCATACAACTTTAACAGTACTGTAATTCACACTTTAAAACGAATGATGTATAATTAAGTCAATCTAAGGAGAAAATATATGAAAAATGTAGAAAATGATTTAAAAAGGGATGGAATTACAGTTGTAAAGCCACTAGACACATTAACTATAACATTAATAGCAAAATTTGTTGCTGAAAAATTAACAACATCACTTATGTTTTTTGGTTTAAAACAAGATGAACTTTTTATAACAATATCAAGAGTACCAATGTATATTGCTAAAATTCCAGAAGGTATGGCAGAAGCAAATTATTTATATAAAAATTCCTCAATTTACTTTAAAGAAGGTCTTTCTTTAGAGCAAATGCAAGTTTATGCAGTACATGAATTTATTCACTGCTATCAAGAACAAAAAGATAAAAATAATATTTTATACAGATTAGGATTATGCGATTTTACTAACTTTAAAGTTTACGGAATGGCATTAAATGAAGCTGCCGTTCAGTTAATTGCTTCTAAAGCTTTAAAAAGTGATATAGATACTGTTAAATATTATGGCATAGAAATGCCTACAATTAGCCCTGTTTGCTATCCAATTATTTGCAACTTAATATCTCAAATGGCTTATATTACAGGAGAACAAGTTCTATTTGATAGCACATTAAACAGTAATGATAACTTTAAAAATAGCTTTATAAATTTGTGTGGCGAAAAAACTTTTTATACAGTTCAAAACAATTTTGATATAATTATGAAAGCAGAAGAAAAAATTATAAAAAACACAGCTAAACTTCAGGAAACTGAGATCCTTCCTGAAAATGTAACTGTAAAATATTCTCGCCAAATAACCAAATGCAAACAAACAATTCAAAATACATATATCAAAACTCAAAATTTAATTTTGACTTCTTATTTTAATAATAGATTTGAAAATATATATTCTAATACTGATGTGGAAGATTTTAGAATTAAATTATACAATTATAAAGATTTAATTGGAATTACTGATAATTACTCATATTTTAATGATTATTATATAACTATGATGACTAAACTTATGGCTAAATCTGATGCAATTAATTCTAATGTGTACATAGAACCCTATAAACCTAGCATTTTAAGAACTGTGGTTAATAAATTACTTAAGCTTTTAGGAAAAACCCAAGAAGAGCTAAACTAATAGGGACGTTGTTAAATAGTTTAGTGAAAATATGCATTTAAAATATTAACAAAAAATTAATATATTATTTATTTAAAAACATTTTGTGGGGACCAACAAATTATAGCTTGTAAAAATTTTATTTTTTAAAACTTGTTTTACTTAAAATAAAATTTTTTACAAGCTATTATGCAGTTGGGAGTTTTTAAATAAATAATATATTAATTTTTTGTAATAAAATAATCATTCACTAAACTATTTAACCCCGTCCCTATTAGTTTAGC
>CANQDO010000038.1 GCA_947593355.1 uncultured Clostridia bacterium
TCTAATATTACAGAAATAATTATTAATACAATAAATACTATTTTTAGTAATTTATTTTCTTCTATTGATAATAATGCATATTCTCTTTTAGATAATTTGACATTTATTAATACAGATATTTTAAATAATTCTTTTTTTGAAAAATTATTTAATTCAAATATTAATAATAGTATTATTATAATTGCAAATTCATTATTAATTGGTTTTATTATTTATTATTGTTTTAAATTATTATTTTCTAATTTATATTATATAGAATTAGAAAGACCATATCAATTTATTTTTAAATTAATTATTATTGGAATTTGTATTAATTGTTCATATTTTATTTGTACTCAAATTATTTCAATAAATAATTTAATTTCTTCTTCTATACAAGAATTAGGAAAAAATATATTTAATAAAAATATGGATTTTAATAATTTAATTATTGAATTAAATTCTATTATTGGTGTAGAAGAAGAAAGTTTTAATATTTTTTCTCTTGATGGAATAATTAAAGGATTTATTTCTATTGGATTATTTAATTTAATTTTTTCATATTCATTAAGATATATTTTAATTAAAGTATTTATTTTATTATTTCCTTTTTCTTTTTTAACTTTAATTAATAATTCTACTTCTTGGTTTTTTAAAACATACATTAGGAGTTTTTTAGGATTATTATTATTACAATCATTGGTTGCAATTATTTTTTTAATTATTTTTTCTATTGATTATAATTCTGGAAATTTGCTTTCTAAATTATTATATATAGGTGGTGTTTATTGTTTAATTAAAGCAAATTCCTATATTAAAGAATTAATTGGTGGAATTTCTACAGAATTTTCTAGTTATTTTAGTAATTTAAAAAATATTTCTTTTAAATAAAAAAATACCTCTTGCTAGAGATATTTTTTATAAATTATTTATAATTCTCTTCTTCCTTCTAATGCTCTACTTAATGTTACTTCATCTGTATATTCTAAGTCTCCTCCTACAGGAATTCCATGAGCTATTCTTGTAACTTTTATTCCTAAAGGTTTAACAAGCTTTGAAATATACATTGCTGTCGCTTCCCCCTCAACTTTTGGATTAGTTGCAAGTATTATTTCTTTTACTTTTCCGTCCATTAATCTTGCTAATAATTCTTTTATTCTTATTTCATCTGGTCCTATTCCATTCATTGGAGATATTGATCCGTGTAGCACGTGGTACACTCCTTTAAATTCATGCGTTCTCTCCATTGCTATTACGTCTCTTACATCTTCAACAACGCATATTGTAGAATTATCTCTTGCTGGATTAGAACATATACTACATGGGTCCGTATCTGATATATTATAACATTTTGAACAATATTTTAAATTGTGCTTTGCATCAACTATACTAGTTACAAATTCATTTATTTCTTCTTCTGACTGGTCTAACATATAAAAGGCTAGCCTTGCTGCTGTTTTGTTTCCAATGCTTGGCAATTTTTCAAATGCTTCTATTAACTTTTCTATTGATGGTGAATAATATGACATCTATGTTCCTCCAATTAATCCTTAATTACATTATACCAGGAATATTATATTTTCCAAATTCTTGAGCTTGTGCACTATCTACTTTTCTTAATGCTTCGTTTACACATGTTATTATTAAATCTTGTAGCATTTCTACATCATCTGGATCTACTACTTCCTTTTTTATTTTAATTTCCTTTACTTCTTTTTTACCTGATACTTTAACATATACTGCTCCTCCTCCTGCTGTAGCATCAAATTCTTTCTCTGCTAATTCTTCTTGAGATTTTTCCATGTCAGCTTGCATTTTTTTTGCTTCTTTCATTAGTTGATTAATATTCATTCCTCCAAATCCTCCCATACCTCCTGGGAATCCACCTCTTTTTGACATTTTCCTTCTCCTTCCTTTTTATTCTATTATGTCTAATGGTAAATCCATATTTTGAGCTAATTGTTCTATTGGATTTTCTTCTTTATGTATTACTTCCACTTGTTTTGCATCTATATATTTTATTCTCATTGAATTTCCACATTCCATTGAAACTCTTCTTTCAAGTTCACTTATATTTTCTGGTTTTTCTAATAACATTTTTCCAAAAGCATTTAAGCCTTGTGGAAATTCTATCCCAATTACCATGTCATTTACTTTACTTGCAGTTGTTCCAACTAAATTATTGTACAACACTCTTTTTCCTTCACTTTTTAATTCATCTAATATTTTAGACCAACTTTTTAATTTTTCTCCTAATTTTATTTTTTCTTTTGGTACCTCTTTTACAGTAGCTGTTTTTTCACTAACTACTTTTCCACTTATATTATCAGTATTTTGTGGCTTATTACTAACATTCTGTATTTTTTTTTCTAATTCTTGTACTTTTCTTTCTAATGAATTAATTTTTTCATTATTACCATTATTGGAACTATTTATATTATTAGAATTGTTTAATTGTATTCCATTTTGATTATTACATAATTTAATTATTCCAACTTGCAACATTATTGTTTTTTGGGTAGACCATTTTATTTCATTTTCCATATTGGATAATTCATATATTATATTTAATAGCCTATCTTTTTCTATTTCTTTTTCTAGTCCTTCTATTTTTTCTATTTCTTCATCACTGTATAAATCTAATGTTTTTGTTGTTTTATATACTAATATATCTTTTACATATTTTATAATTTCCCATAATAAATATTCAATATCTTTTCCTTCTTTTATAACGTCATTTATAGATTGTAATGCTTCTTCTACATTATATTTTACTATGGCTTCTACTATTTTATGAATATATGTTAACTTTGGAATCCCTACTAAATCTTTTATTTTATTTTCGTCTATTTTTGTTTCACCATCTTGCACACATCTTTCTAATATGCTTAATGCATCCCTCATTGCTCCCTCTGATAATACTGCAATTACTTTTAATGCTTCTTTTGTTATTTCTATATTACTTTCATCGCATACATATTTTAACCTTTTTTCTATATTTTCATTTGATATTTTTTTAAAGTCAAATCTCTGACATCTCGAAAGTATAGTTGCTGGTAACTTTTGTGGCTCTGTTGTTGCTAAAATAAATTTTACGTGTTCTGGTGGTTCTTCTAGTGTTTTTAATAATGCATTAAAGGCTCCTGTTGATAGCATGTGTACCTCATCTATAATATATACTCTATATTTAGCAAGTGTTGGTAAAAAATTTACTTCATCCCTTATTTGCCTAATGTCTTCCACACTATTATTAGATGCTGCATCCATTTCTACTATATCTGTTAAACTTCCTGATAATGCGGCTTTACATATTTCACACTCGTTACAAGGCTCCCCATCTTTTGGGTTTAAGCAATTTATTGCTCTTGCTAATATTTTAGCAGCTGATGTTTTTCCTGTTCCTCTTCCTCCATTAAAAAGATATGCGTGACCTACTCTTCCTATTGTTATTTGATTTTTTAATGTTTTAGTTATATGCTCTTGTCCCACTATTTCTGAAAATGTTAGTGGTCTAAACTTTCTATATAGTGCTGTATATGCCAAATTTTTCACCCCCGTTTATAATTTAGCATTTCTTCAAAAAAGGTATAAGTTTTTACTTTCGTTTCTCTGTGGAAGATACCTCCACACATAACTAACTACTTATTGCTGCTTCCTTCCGGATCTGACAAGATTCATAGGGTTACATTGGATTTATCCTCCATACAAAAACGAAATTCTCTTATACCTTTTTTATTATATACTCTATTTTATTTTTTAGCAATACTTATATTTTAAATTCTCTTAAATATAAATTCTTTTTGTTCGGTCTTTTCTATAGTGCTCATTCCTTCTTCAGTAATGTTTCCTGTTGGAAGGTTTAGTTTTAATGTTGTTTTGTAATCTCTTACTGATGTTTTCATTATTACATCCATTTCTACTTCAAAATTTAATTGCTCTTTTTCTATTCCAGCTCTTGTAATAAGAGTTCCATCATGTTTTATTTCTTCGTCTTCATTTGATACATATTTTGCGAAATTAGTGTTTGCTATTCTTATTGCTATACTTCCCCCTTGATTTCCAATTTTCAATGTTTTTGTACTACTTTGCTCTGCACCTTTATATTCTAATTTTTCTTTTACCTCTAATTCATCTGAATATGTAAATGTTCTTCCTTCTCCACTATTAGGCATATATACTTTTACTTCCCCAATTTCTGGTTTCTTTGTGATTTTTATATTTTCTATTATTATACTTTTTATAAATTCTGTACCTTCATATTCTTCTTTCTTTTGAAAATCTATGTATATATCGTTATTTTGCCATATATTAAAATTCCATTTTTCTTGTGCTTCAGAATTATCCTCAACGCCTTCTGCCGTACTAATAATTGTTAATTTTGAAATTTTAAATGGCATATTAGGCTCTCCCTCTATTTGATATATTATTGCTACAATAATCGAAAATATAATTATTGTTAGCACTACACATATAGCTATTGCCGCCTTTATTTTTTCTTTTTTACTTTTTATTTCCATTAACTTATCTCCTTTTGATTGGTTTTATGTTAACTTATTTTTATTTCTCAACATTCTAAAAAAGCTTTTTATTATTGCTTCACATTCATCTTTTAATATCTCTTTTTCGATTTCTACTTTATGATTAAATTTATAATCATCCAGTAAATTTAGAACACTTCCACATGCTCCTGTTTTATAATCCATTGCACCTATATAAACTTTTTTTATTCTACTTTGAATTAGTGCTCCTGTGCACATTGGACAAGGTTCTAATGTTACGTACATTTCACATTCCGATAACCTCCATGCCCCTAATTTTTTGCTTGCTTTTTGTATAGCTAAAATTTCAGCATGGCATGTAGTGTCGTTTTTTATTTCTTTTTGATTATGGGCTCTTGCTATAATTTTGCCATCCTTCACTATAACTGCTCCGACTGGTACTTCCTCTTTATCGTATGCTTTTTGCGCCTCTTTTAGAGCTTCTTTCATAAACTTTTCTACCATTTAGGCTCCTTCAATTATTTTATATTTTGGTGTGCCAAAGAGGATTCGAACCTCCGACCTGCAGTTTAGGAAACTCTTATGAAAAACTCGGTTACAATTTCAAATAGTGTTCAATTTTTTTTAAGCCTTTATAAATCTAATAAATTGCTCTATTTTTTAAAATTATTTTTTTAAATCTAATTTGTATTTTTTAATAATTTTAAATACTATTTTATAAAATTCGCGACATTTTCGCGACTTACTATCCGAATTTTCTCTCCTACACTTTAGTCCTCTAGACACCAACATATTATATTAATTTTTTTCTATTTTTTTAATTATTTTAGCACAATTTTTATTATTTTACAACACTTATAATATTATAATAAAAAATTAAGGTTCTATAATATTAGTTTGGGTAGATAAAACTCCAATTATTTTTAAATAGTGCATTTATCAAAAATACTTAATAAAATATTTTTGTCTACAAAATATTAAAGGAGGTATTGATAAATGCAACTTAATTTTATCAGAAATTTATTACATTTTTAATAAATTTACCCTTAAGCAACGTGAATTTTATTAATGGTAAGTTAAAAATGTATTAATGTAATTTTTACCATTTATTACCAATTATTGCTATTGGTTTGTTTCGGTTGTTTAAAATATATATTTTTGATGATTTTTACCTAAAAAATTTAAGCCATAAAAAAAGTTGAGATAGAAATACTTTTCAGGTATTTCACCCCAACTATTGACATTGAGCCTCTTTTACTTGTTAGCATTTTTCAGCTTTCAACAAATCAGTTATATGTTTTACTTAGTTCTAATATTACAAAATTACCACCTAATCTTCAATAATATAGTACTCAGCTTCTGAAACACTAGTTATTCCAGTAAGCATAAGGTTGTCGTCTCTATACAAGCCATATCCATCCCATCTATACACTGTTGGAGCTTTGTTCGAATCTTTGGGAAGTTGCTGTGTCCAAACACTCGATTTATCAAGAGTAACTCCGCTTGATATATATCGGGGCTCTACCTTATCTTCTCTTAAGAATAGAATACTCTCTCTATTTTTGCGAACGTCAAGGTAATTTCCCGTTTTTATGCCTATTTTGCTATATCGAGTTTCGATTCTTTCAACACCATCCAAACTAATTTCGTGTATACAGCCAAGATAATCAGTAAAATGATGCGAATTATTCTTAGTCTGAGGAACCGTAGCACTTACCACCTCTAAGCACTTTCTATATTGTTCGTCATAGAGTAGTGGAAACCATTTCTTTAATTTCTGCCTATGATAAAACTCATCTGGTGACATGATTTAATACGCCCTCCTTAAGCTCAATTTTATAATATTTTTTTACTTAAATAAAACTCTACCCTCCTTTTTCAAAATAAAATAATATTTTGACTTTTTATACTTATTACATGTTTTTATTATATAATGACTTATTTTTTTTGTCAATTTACAAATTTTGTGCTTTTGGATCAAAGTAAATAAAAAATTTAAGCCATAAAAAAAGCTGAGATAGAAATACTTTTCAGGTACTTCACCCCAGCTATTGACATTGAGCCAAGTAAAAAACACATCTCAATTTGTAAAAAATACTTAATAATAAATGGTGTCCCCGAGTGGAATCGAACCACCGCTGGACCAGCCTTAGGAGGGCTGCGCTCTATCCAACTGAGCTACGAGGACATTTTAGTATTTTAATATTAAAATACTAAAATGATTTGTTTTTTTTATCTAGCTTTTTTATTTTACTATATTTTTGTTAAAAAATCAACTTTATTTTTATTTTCTTTTATGCTATAATTAACGTTCGAAAGGAATGAGTTTTTATATGCAAAGAATTTTAAGTGAAATGAGAAAGGCAATTAGACATTATAATATGATAGAAGATGGCGACAAAATCGCTGTATGCTTATCTGGTGGTAAAGATTCTATTACTATGTTAATGGGGTTAAAACAATTGCAAACATATTTTGATAAAGATTTTGAAATTGTTGCAATTAGTGTAAATCCTGGTTTTGAATTTTTTGATGTAGATTTCTTACAAAATATTTGCAACAAACTAGAAGTACCACTTATTATAGAAGAAAGCCATATAAAAGAAATTGTATTTGATATTAGAAAAGAAAAGCATCCTTGCTCACTATGTGCAAATATTAGAAGAGGCATTTTAAATTCTACCGCTATAAGAGAAGGTTGTAATAAAATTGCTCTTGGTCATAATGAAGATGATGTTTTGGAAACATTCTTAATGAATTTATTTTTAACTGGTGCCTTTTCAACATTTGGTCCATCTACTTATATGGATAGATCTAAAATTACAGTTATAAGACCTCTTATTTATATTCCTGAAAAAGAAATTAGAAAATTTGTGAAAAGAGAAAATATACCTACTATGAAAAAGAATTGCCCAATGGACGGCGTATCTAAAAGAGAGTATATGAAAGATTTACTCTATAAACTTTCTTGTGATATACCTATGGTTAGAGCAAACTTACTAGGAGTAATAAAAAGAAATAATATAAAAGGTTGGCATGAATAATTTTATAAATATAAAAAGAGTCTAAAATAAGCTATATCTATCATTTAGTTTGCCTTAGACTCTTTTTTATTTTTTAAAATTAGTTTGCATAATTATATGGTGTTCATTAATTTTTCCATTCTTTTCTCAGCATCTTCCAAAGAATTTCCTTTAACTCCAACATAATATTTTATTTTGGGTTCTGTACCTGAAGGTCTTACACAACACCACGCATTATCATTTAATTCATAGTATAAAACATTTGACATTGGAAGTTTTGTATTATATGTTTCTTTAGTATTACAATCTACTATTATCCCTTTTTCATAATCTCTGATCCTTTTTACTTCATACTCCCCAAATGTTTTTGGTGGATTTGCCCTCATTTCCTTCAATATTTTTTGCATTTTTTCTACTCCATCTACACCTTCATATGTAACAGATTTTATTCCTTCTTTATAGAAACCATATTTTTCATATATTTTTATCATTTGATCCCATAAACTTAAACCTTGCTCTTTATAATATGCCGCTGCTTCACATAGTACCATTACTGCAACTATTGCATCTTTATCTCTTGCATGAGTTCCTATTAAACATCCATAACTTTCTTCAAATCCAAATTCATATTCGTATTCTTTTGTTTGCTCAAATTCTTTTATTTTTTCTCCTATATATTTAAATCCTGTTAGTACTTCTATTAACTTTATTCCATATTCCTTTGCAATAGCATCTGCTAGTGTTGAAGATACAATACTTCTTATTAGCGCTCCATTTTTATGTAAAGTATTTTTTTCTTTTCTCTGTGATAATATATATTCTGCAATTAGTAATGCAGACATATTTCCTGTAAAAGCTTTATACTCCCCAGTTTTAGTATCCTTTGCATATACACCTAATCTATCTGCGTCTGGGTCTGTAGCCAAAACTATTTCTGCATCTATTTTTTTGGCTAATTCTAATGCTAACTTAAATGCCTTTTTATCTTCTGGATTTGGATATTCAACAGTTGGAAAATCACCATCTGGTTCTTCTTGCTCTTTTACAATATTTACATTTTCAAAACCAATTTCTTTTAAAATTCTTGTTACAGGCATTCTTCCAGTTCCATGAAGTGGAGTATATACAATCTTTAAATCTTTATTTCTTATTATAACATCAGGGTTTAACACTTGTTTTTTTAATTCTTTTATATATTCATCATCTATTTCTTTTCCTATAATGTTATATAATCCTTTTTTTATTGCTTCTTCTTTTTTTATAGTTTTGACCTCTGAATAATTTAAAATACTATTTACTTCATTAATTATTTCCTTATCTTTTGGTGATACTATTTGAGCTCCATCCTCCCAATACACTTTGTACCCATTATATTTTGGTGGATTATGACTTGCTGTAATCATTATTCCTGCTATACAATTTAATTTTCTTACAGCATATGATAATTCTGGCACGGGTCTTAATTCTTCGAATATGTATGTTTTTATTCCATTTGCATTTAAACAAAGTGATGCTATGTCACTGAACTCTTTTGACATATGTCGTGAATCATATGCTATTGCAACCCCTCTACTTTGAGCATTTTCTTTTATAATATAATTTGCTAGTCCTTGTGAAGCCTTTCCAACAGTATATCTATTCATTCTATTTGTCCCCATTCCAATTACTCCTCTTAATCCTGCTGTTCCAAATTCTAAATCTTTATAAAATCTGTCTTCTATTTCTTTTTCATCACTTATTTTTCTTAATTCTTCTTTATCACTTTCTTCTATTACTTCACTATTACACCATTCTTCATATTTTTCCCTATAATTCATACTTCATTTATATGATACTTTTTACTTTATATCATAAACTCCTTTCTTTTTTATAATAAGACCGCTTAAAAATTGCGGTCTTTTTGCGTTTTTATGTTAACTAATTTACAAATTGTGATATTCTTTATACAATTTTCTTGCTGTTTCTGGACTATCTACTCCTTCTGCATTCTTTACAGGAGCAAACTCCTCTTCTCTTTTTACTCTCATTATTACCATATCATCTAAACTTTCAAATGCATCAAATAAAAATGCCTCAAACTTATATGCATTTGGAGTTTCTGGATTTATTACTTCTCCATTATTATTCATATATGGTATTTTCTTGTGTGCACAATGATATGGTAATTTGTCCTTACTTATTTCATCTATTGCTTCTATATTGAATAGGTTACATAATATATGTGATTCGCCATATTGTAACTCACCATCTTCAGTTCTTTGTTCAGCTAATTCTTTTGAAATTTCTGTATATTCTATTACGCTTGGCTTTCCATTCTTTTTACAGAACACCCCTACTCTTTCTTCTGGATATGCTTTTACAACACTTTTCCCTGCTGCTAATACTTTCGCATCTTCTGCCAAACCTACTAAAAGTGGATCTACCATCTTTACTAAAACATTGTCTACACCACCTATAAATGCCCATTTGATGCCTCTCGCCCTCATATCATATATAACTGCATTTCTCCTCATTGCTACAAATATTCCACCATGACCATCTGCTGCCTTGTTTATTAATCCATCTTTATTTAATAAAATTTTTCCATCCTCGTTAAGCACTGGTAACTCGCCTTGCTTAAAGAATTTGATTTTGCCCTTTTCATATCCAAAATAATTATGCTTTTCAAAAAATTCTATGGTATCTTGGTTGTTTTCTTCGCTTGTCATTATATACCAAGGTATATAATCTCCATATTTTTCAAAACTTTCTTTTAGTGTATCGCTTAGAATTTCAAATAAGCTCTTGTGAGATTCTAATCCTAAATCAAAACTACCTTTTGGTCCATTATGACCTAATCTTGTACCTTGTCCTCCTGCCATTGTTACTACTGCATATTGCCCTTTTCTTATAATATCTTCTCCTATTTTTTCATATCTTGCTCTTTCTTCTAATGATAACTTGTCTTTTTCTACATATGGTATAGGCTCTAATTTCATTTCATTAAAAGATACTGCTTTTTTTGTATTCATATATAACTTTTTTATTTGTTCAAAATTAATTGTTAATATTTCATCTAATAATTTATTTTTTTTATTTATGTCTAATTTTTCAAAATTATTTAATAGCTGTTCTTGTCCATTTTCTTTTAAAAGTTCTTTGACTCTTAAATATTTTTCATCCATATATTTTCCTCCATTACTATTTATATAGTTCTATTACATTATTATTTCCATTGTTCTATTATAATATAACATATCTTAGTTTAAGTCAAATTTTGGATTACAATATTTAATGTCTTTTTATTAGCCTATTTTCTCCTTTTTTTCATAATCTTCAAATATTTCTTCTATTTCTCTTTCGCCTGATGTATTAAGTATTTTATCACTATTATTTAATATTTCTTGTATACTTCCATTAAAATCTACTATTTCATAACAAGAAACTATTTTAATTTTCGAATTTATGTTAACTAATTTTTCTTTGTTTTTATCTATGTACTTATTTATATTTTCTTTCGCCCTTTCTATATACTCTTTTGTACCATTTATTATTATAAGCTGTTTTTCTGAAAATGTTTTATCTAATATCTTACATATGTTAGCATATTTCCTTTCATTTGTTCTTGTCCAATTTATATTTAATATTTGTTCTTTTGTTTTTAAGTTTAGTCTTTCTAATAACGTACAAACATTTTCTTTTATATCTTTTTCTAAAATTGTGGCTATTTTTATTCCTTCATTAATTGATTTATTTATGTATGGTAATAACATTGTTACTAAATGCCAATCACTAACATAAAAACTACATAAATTTTTAACTAACTTTTTTTGTAAATCCATATTTATAGCCTCCTATATGTTTTTTGATATGGTAAATTTTACCATTTATTTTGTTATGTGTCAATAATA
>CANQDO010000039.1 GCA_947593355.1 uncultured Clostridia bacterium
TTTCAAAACAATAATATTATATTTTTCTACGTTGCCCCATTTAAGAAAATGTAATTCGCTTATCGCTCATAACATTTTCTAAAAAGGTTCCCACGAATCACTTCGAAAAATATAATATTATTGTTTTGAAATATAAAATAAATTTTGCTAAACTATTTAACCCCGTCCCTATTAGTTTAGCCTTCTCCTGAAGTCCTATTGACTTAATAGGAAATATATGTTATAATTCCTACTAGTTTGATAGGAAAAGAAAAATTTAAATTAACTATTAAACTTAATTTAAAAGAAAAGGAGAGATAACATGAATACAATATATTTAGATAACAGTGCTACAACTAAAACAGATGATGAAGTTTTAAAAGCAATGCTTCCATATTTTTCAGAAAACTATGGAAATCCATCATCTATTTATAAGATAGGTAGAGAAAATAAAAAAGCGATAGAAGAGGCAAGAGAAAAGGTCGCAAAGGTTTTAAATTGTGAGCCAAGTGAAATATATTTTACAGCAGGTGGAAGTGAAAGCGATAATACAGCAATAAGAGGTATAGCGTATAGTTATAAAAATAAAGGAAATCATATAATTACTTCTAAAATAGAACATCCAGCAGTATTAGAAACTTGTAAGCAATTAGAAAAAGAAGGATTTGAAGTTACCTACGTAGGAGTAGATGAAAATGGAATTATTAAATTAAATGAATTAGAAAGTGCCATAAAACCTACAACTACTCTTATAACTGTTATGTTTGCAAACAATGAAATAGGTACTATTCAACCAGTTAAGGAAATAGGTGAAATTGCAAGGAAAAATAACATAGCATTTCATACAGATGCAGTGCAGGCAGTAGGAACTGAAAAAATAGATGTTAAGGAAATGAACATAGATAGTCTTTCATTATCAGCACATAAATTTTATGGACCAAAAGGTATAGGTGCTTTATATGTACGCAAAGGAATAAAATTTGATAAATTTATAAATGGAGGACATCAAGAAAGAAATAAAAGAGCAGGAACAGAAAATGTAGCAGGAATTGTAGGATTAGGAAAAGCAATAGAACTTGCATACGAAAGTTTAGAAGAACACAATAAAAAAATAAAAGAATTAAGGGATTACTATGTAGAGCAAGTGAAAGAAAAAATACCATATATAAAAATAAATGGTGATATGGAAAAAAGATTAGTTGGAAATAGTAATATTTCTTTCAGGTTTATAGAAGGAGAGGGATTACTTTTAAATTTAGATTTAAAGGGAATTTGTGCATCAAGTGGTAGTGCTTGTACATCAGGTTCATTAGACCCATCACATGTTTTACTAGCAATAGGGTTACCACATGAAATAGCACATGGCTCTTTAAGAATATCAATAGGAAAATATAATACAAAAGAAGAAATAGACTATACAGTAGAAAGTTTAGTAGAAATAGTAAATAGGTTAAGAGAAATGTCACCATTGTGGGAAGAATTTATAGAGCATAACAATTAAGATAAATGAAATTGTATGGAGATAAATACTTTATAGAGATAGGAGGAAAAAATAATGGAATATTCAGAAAAAGTTGTAGATCATTATACAAATCCAAGAAATGTTGGAAAAATAGAGGATGCTTCAGGAGTTGGAGAAGTTGGAAATCCAGTTTGTGGAGATATTATGAAGATGTTTATAAAAGTTGAAAATAATGTTATAGTAGATGTTAAATTTAAAACATTTGGGTGTGGTGCAGCTATAGCAACAAGTAGCATTTCAACAGAGATGATAAAAGGAAAGACTATAGAGGAGGCATTACAATTAAAAAATACAGATGTAGTAAATTTGTTAGGTGGTTTACCACCAGTAAAATTGCATTGTTCAGTTTTAGCAGAAGAAGCAATACATGAGGCCATTGCAGACTATTATAGAAAAGAAGGAAAAATGACGGAAGAAGAAATAAGAGAAAAGTGCAATTTAAAAGAACATCATTGTGACAGTTGTGGAATTTAAAATTGATTTATCAAAAGTTCTAAAAATGAAAGGAAAAATAAATGAATAAAAGGGTTTTATTAGGAATGAGTGGTGGAGTAGATAGTAGTGTAGCTGCCATTCTTCTACAAGAGCAAGGGTATGAAGTAATAGGAATAACAATGAAATTATATGAAGGAGAAATAGAGGGAAGTTGCTGTGGACTTTCTTCTACTTTAGATGCTAAAAGGGTGTGCGATTATTTAAAAATACCACATTATACTTTAAATTTTAAAGAAGAGTTTGATAAATATGTTATTCAAGATTTTATACAAAATTATGCACAATGTAGAACGCCAAATCCTTGTATAGAATGTAATAAGTATTTGAAATTTGGAAAAATGTATGAAAAAGCATTAGAATTGGAATGCGATTACATATCAACAGGGCATTATGCAAAAATAGAATATGATGAAAAGTATAAAAGAAATGTTTTAAAAGTTGCTAATGCGAGAGCAAAGGATCAAAGCTATGTTTTATATAACATGCCAGATTATTTATTAGATAAAGTAAAGCTACCTTTAGGCAATTTTAATAATAAAGATGAAATAAGAGAAATTGCAAGAAAATATAATTTACCAGTTGCTAATAAACCAGATAGTGAAGATATATGTTTTATACCAGAAGGAAATTATAAAAGATTTTTAGAAAATAATTCAGATATAAAAAGTAAAGAAGGAAATATAGTAAATACAGAAGGAAAAGTGTTAGGAATACATACAGGTTTATATAAATACACAATAGGGCAAAGAAAGGGATTAGGAATTTCGAATTCAGAGCCATTATATGTAATAGGGTTTAACCAACCTAAAAATGAGTTAATTGTGGGAAGTGAAAATGAATTATATAAGAAAGAATTTGAAGTATCTAATATAAATCTTCTATTATATAAAGAAATAAAAGAACCTATGTCAGTACAAGTTAAAACTAGATATTCTGCAATGTGTCATGATGCAACAATAACGCAAAATGGAGATAGAATAAAAGTAGTATTTGATGAACCACAAAAATCTATAACTCCTGGCCAATCAGCAGTATTTTATGATGGAGATATAGTAATTGGCGGGGGAAAAATAATGAATTAAATAAGATATAAATTATTGATAAATAATTACTAGTATGATAATATACTGGTAATTATTTTTATGCAAAGGAGGGAAGAACATGGAAAACAACAAGAGCAAAAAGGGTCTAATAATAGGAGGAATTGTAGTAGCAGTAATACTTGTTGTAGCCATTGCGGTTGCAATAGGATATGTAGTAATACAAAATGGTCAAAACAATCCATTAGCATCAGCAATGGGCGGAGAAGATAATATGAATGCAGAAAATACTGATGCAAATAATAGCAACAACTCACAAGAAAATGACACTAACACTGCAAAAGAGAATATTGTAAGTAATAGTGTAAATAACGATAGTACAAATATGCAAAGCTCTGATACAAACAGCGAAAATAATACAACAGGCCAAAATCCTATTGCCACTATTGAAATTGCAAACTATGGAACAGTAAAAGTTGAATTATATCCCAATATGGCACCTAACACAGTTAAAAACTTTATAACTTTAGCTAAAAATGGTTTTTATGATGGACTAACATTTCATAGAGTAGTAGAAGATTTTGTAATTCAAGGTGGAGATCCAAAAGGCAATGGAACTGGAGGTGCAACATTAAGTTCAGTAGATACTTCAATAAAAAAAGGTTCTGCAGAAGATAAAGAATATTGTATTCCTGGAGAATTTGCGATAAATGGCTATACGAAAAACACTTTATCACATAAAGAAGGAGTTATATCAATGGCAAGATCAGATTATTCTTCAATGGGTCTTGGAGATGAAATAGCAAAAAAAGGATATGATTCTGCATCTTCACAATTCTTTATTATGACAGATGATAATACATATTTAAATGGTCAATATGCTGCATTTGGCAAAGTAATCTCTGGAATGGAAGTAGTAGACAAAATTGATGAAATAGAGGTAGATGAAAATGATAAGCCACTTAATCCTCCGGTTATAACCAAAATAACTGTTGAAACATATGGCATAGACTATGGAAAACCAGAAACATTAGAAGACTTTGATATAAATGCGTATATATCTCAAATATATGGAATAACGAAAGCCAATTAATAAATAATAGGAAAAGCAAGAGAGAAGCTAAAAAGAAAAATAAAAAACCGCTATAGCGGAAATTTAAAAATTTAAATAATAATATTATCAGATTTAAATAGTAATTAATATTAAGAAGATAGCATACAATGAAATAAGTGAGTTTTATAAATAGCATTTAAATTTAATTAAAAAATTTTTTGCTTTTAATACTATTTTAATATTATTTTTCGATAATATATACAATCCATTTATGCCTTATTTTAGGACAAAAATGGAACTTTAAGAAAATTTTGAAAAAAAAGGTGAAAAATGTTTGAAATGGTATTGACAAAAATATTCCAAAGTGATATAAACTTATACAGAATTGCTATTCTAAAAATCTATAATAAAGGGAGGAGTTAATTTAAATGAAAATTAATAGTAAATTTTTAAAAAGCAGTTTAGTAATCGCATTAGTTGCAGTAATGCTTGTAGCTGCATTAGCAGTAATACCAACTAAAGCATTAGCAGCAAGCGATAATGGTTGGACAGCACGTGCTCATGTTCAATCAATAGGATGGGATGAAGCAGTAACTGGTATACCAGTAGTTGCTCAATTACCAACAGTTAATAACACAACAGATGCATTAACAGATGCAGTAATAGGAACAACAGGAAGATTTAAGAGATTAGAAGCTCTTGATATCAATGTTCCAGAAGGTGTTACATTACAATATAGAGCACATGTACAAAAAGATGGATGGCAAAATTGGACAACAGCAAATAGTACTCTTGTTACTACAGGAAAAACAGATATAGATAGTTCTGTAGCTGGAACTGTAGGACAATTTAAGAGACTAGAAGCAATTCAAATAGCAGTATCAGGATTAACAAATTATGATTTATATTACCGTGCACACGCTCAATCATTTGGATGGGGACCATGGGTAAAAGCACTAGATGCAACAGTAACAACAGTACCTACAAAAGAAACAGCAAACAAAGATTATGCAGGTACAATGGGATTATATAAAAGATTAGAAGCTATTGAAATGGTACTTGTTTTAAATGAAGACGGCAAAGCTGCTTTAGAAGCTAAAAGAGCAGAATATACAACAAAATTAAATGAATTATATAATGATGGAAATGGAACAAAAGCAGGATTTTTACCTGAAGCTGATTATAACAAAGCAGTAACAGCTATGAATAGTGCTCTAACAGAAGCAGAACTTCAAGCAGCATATGATGCAGCTGAGGATGCTTTAATGCCAAATGTACATACAGTATATTTTGTTGATACACAATTTAGTAATAATAAAAGTGTAAAAACAGATGAAGAAGGTAAAGTTCCTGAAGAAAATGTACCAAAACTAGTAGACAAAGATGGTAAATATAGACTATTAGGATGGTCAAAAGAACAAAATTCAAGTGAACTAGTTGATTTAAAAGAAGAAGTAATAGAAGAAAATATAAACCTATATTCTGTATGGGTATTAAATGCAAAAGCTGTAGTAAACTTACATTATGATGGAAAGACAAACGAAGATGGAAGTGAGAAAGTAGTTCCAATATCAAATAAATATTTAGCAGGAGATATTATTGAAAGTAAAGACTTTAGTTTAGATGCAGAATATAAATCTTCTAATCCAGGTGTAAAATATACACAAAAAGGATGGTATGTAGAAGAAGGAGAAACTAAAACAGCAAAAGTTTTAGAAACAACATATCAAATACCAGTTGCAAAAGAACCAACAGATGGAGAAGAAATAGCATCAGTAGTTGTAGATTTATACCCAGCATGGGATATAGAAATAAGTTCAGTAAGTGGAGTTAATTCTGCTAAATTAACAGAATTAATAGAAGAATTAACAACATTACAAGGAGAAGAAGGAAATTGTGGCAATTTAGAGTTTGATGCAAATGTAACATTAGATAACGCATTAGAATTACCTGAAGGAGTAACATTAACATTTGATGCAGAAGTTGAAGTAGGAGACGATGTTTCTCTAAATGAAGAAATAGTAACAAAAGGATCAGAAGCAGAAATAACAAAACTTGTTTCAAATACCAATGTAGCCGGCGAGGCAATAGGTTTAAATGATTCTTTAAATAACAAATTATATGATTTAGTTAAACTTGAAGATGATATTACTAAAGCAGCCACAAATGTTAAAATAGAAGAAGAAACAAGTGCAAAACTTGATTTAAATAATCACGATTTAAAATTTAATTATTCTTCTACATTTGAAAATGATGGAAAATTGGAAATTACAAATAGTGGTGATGCTGAGAAAGGTGTATTCACAAAAGGTGGAATAGTAAATAAAGGTCAACTTACAATTGGGGAAAATAAAGAAGATGAAGAAGTAGCTGTAAAAGTATCTATTAAAAACTATTCTAATTCAACAGAAGCCACAGTAAAAAATAGTGAAGGAGCAACATTAACAATTAACGACACAGCAGAAATACAAAATGTTACAACATCAGCATCAAAAGCAGCAGTATTAAATGAAAAAGGTGGAACATTATTAGTAGAAGGTGGAAAGATAGATTGCACAACTGATGCAAAAACACCTGCAATATTAAATGAGGGAACTGCAACAATAAAAGAAGGTGACTTTGATAGAACAGCAAATTCATCTACTAAAGGTTTAGGATTCTATGTTATAGTAAACCATGGAGATATGACAATCGAAGGTGGAACATTTAAAGCAAATACTAATACAGCAACATCTGCAATAATAGAAAACGGATATTATACATCAGCAGAGGCATTAGAAGAAGATGGAGAGACAATAAAGAAAGAAGCTAGTTTAACAATAACTGGAGGAAACTTCACAGGAGGAAGATATACAATAAAGAATGACTATGCAGGTACAGCAACAATAACAGGAGGAAAATACACAGCAAAACCTATGACTACTACTGATAATGGAACAGAAACAAAAGGTATATTCAAAACAATAGGAGAAATGGAATTAGACTTTTCTAAAGCAACAGCTGAAGATACAGAGATTAATTTAGGAACAACAGGTACACAAACAGCATTAGTTTTAATAGGAGATCAAAAGAGAACAGTAGATGAAAGCAAGACAGATAAAGTTCTAAAGAATAAGATAACAGTAAGACCATTTGACAATGAATTAGTAAAAATAAATGGTGAAGCAATTACAGAAGACAAAATCGAACAATTAATAGAAGTCGAAAAAGGAAAAGGTGAGAAAAATAATTTAGTAAAATCAGAAATAACAGTACACGTTGGAGCTGAAGACCCAACTGTTGCTGGTCAAGAACTTTTAGCATTAATTAAAAAATTTGTAGCAAAAGAGATGCAAGGTGTTAATAAAGACAAAAATACAGTTAATATAATATTAGATACAGATGTTGAAATACCTGCTCAAGTAGATTCTGAACCTGAATATGCGTTAACAGCAGAAAATACTACATTATACTTAAATGGTAAACAATTAAAAATCCATGCTCTATATACATTTTCAAATAATATAACAGTAAAAGACGGGCCAGATAAAACTGGAGGAAGAATAACACTAACTAGTGAGTTAACAGATAATGTTGAAAAAGAATTATTTGTTGATAATCAACTTTTACCTGATGAGCAATTGAAAGAGATAGCTGACGAAGAAGTCGGAGTAGAATAATATTGTGTTAAAAAATTAATAAATTGCGAATTAGAGTAGCAAAATCTTTATATGTAGGCATCACCTATTATATAACGGGGATACTGTACAAAAATGTACGGTATCCTTTTTCTAATATGAAGAAAAGCATGTGTTATACTGTTGAAAGTTCAGAGTGAAATTGCAATGGAAGATAAACAAAATAATTATTTATCAACTATTTGTGTGAAATTAAAAAATAAACCTTTTTATGATATTTTTATTTTATCATAAGAAGGTTAAAGTTTACACAAACTTTCCAATATACTCCATAAAGTTTTATTTTTAAACTTTATAGAAACTCTTTAATGTATATCGTTACTAAATAAATATCCCCGGTTAAACCGGGGAATATTTATTGTTTATGCTTGAGGTGCTGCTTCAAATGTTAAATTTGCCTTATTGAAATGGTATACCACTATAAATATGTTTCCAAAATCATCACCATAAGTTACTTCATATTTGAATTCATTAGTACCTTTTGAAATACTTGATACTATTACTAAATTATCTGGATCTATAGTTTTACCTTTATTCTGAGGATTATTCTCCTTATTAGCATCAGATACATATTCAAAATCTGTATTACCATTATGCTTTACATTCCATATATCTGCACCTTCAATTCCAAAACTGAATGCCATATAGTAATGGTCTTCTGCATTGAATCCAGGATTGCTCCATTGTTTATCTATGTAATGAAGTGTTCCACTTGTAAGATCTTTATGATATACTTCTACTGTTCTCTCTTCAGTTTGTTCATCACTAGTTTTTACAGTTATTTTTTTAGTTAATTCTGTTGCAACTCTATACGTATCACCAAATTTTACATTTGACTGTAAATCACTAACGCCTTTAGGAGCATCTTCTTCACCAAACCAATTTGCACTTTTTTCGTCTTCTTTTACTAAATCTGTAACTTCTTTTTCATTCAAGTTTAAGCTATCATCTAATCCTTGTTCTAATTTTTCATTTGAGTATTTTTTCATTGCTTTACATGCATCAACGTTATATACATCTATTACTGATTTTAAAGCGTTAACTCCAGTTTCTTCTTCTGTTTCTAGAGTTATTGCATTTACTTTTTCCTCTAATGCTTTGTAATCTTCTCTTGATAATTTATATGTTAGTCTTCCATTGTAATGGTCTTTTAATAATCCTTGTACACAGTCTTTTACAGCTTTTAGTATTTTTTCTCTACCATTTTCATATGCTTTGTCTAATTCTGGTTGTGTTTTTGCATTTCCTATTGCAGTCTCTACTTCTCTTTGTACTAATGCTATTGCTACTACATCATCTCTTTTTGCTATTTCGTTTTCTTCGGCATCAAAAGGTGCATTTTCTGTAGCATTTTTTACACTACTCCATGCAGTTAAATTATCTCCAACAACCTTCTTTATACGTTGTAATCTAGCGTCAAATTCTCCTCTTGATTTATTTATTATTCCATTTAAATCATTTTTAGTTTCACTATTTACCTCGCCACATAAACCTGTACAATCATCTGCAGTTAAATCTTTCTTTTCTGTCCATGTATGATCTTTCTTATTTTCAACCATTCCTAAATGTTCTATTTTTTCCATATAGTCTTCATAATTTTGAGTTAATACTACATAAGTTGTTTCTACTCCGTCTTCATCTTTTAATGTTTTCTTTTCTCCATTATTATAGAAGTCTTTTGCTACATTTGTTAACGTATCTTTCATTGCAGTTAATAAGTCTTTATTTAGCTTACTTCCTTCTGGATTCTCTGTTTTGTCATATTCTGCAATATAAGCTTCTACATCTGTACATTTTTTTGTTCCATTTAATGATTTTTTAATTAATTCTTCTAATTTTGGTTGTGCAAGTAGTTCGAATGTTACGTCTATTTCTTCTTCTGTCGTTGGATCTTGTACTTTTCCATATCCTGATACTGCATTATCCATTCCTGTTGTTGTCATCCAATTCTCTACTTCATCTTTTAAATCTTCTATTGCTGCTTCATATCTTACTGTATTTTCTTCATCATCATATACATTTTTTGTAATTGCTTCTAATAAATCATCTAATTTTCTATCAACTTCAGCAACAGTTGTGCATTTTCTTAATGCTTCATCTGCTTTTATTAATTCTGCATTTAATTCTTCTGCATATACTGTATAGTTCTCTGCAGGGAATTGTGTTCTTAACTCTGCTTTTGCATCTTCGATTGCTTTATATATTTCATATTGTTCTGGTGTCATTAATTTTGAATTTGCATTTTCTAATGCTGTTGCTAATTCTTCTTCTGTTAATGCATTTTTTATTGCTTCTGTTGCTGCATCGTAGTCTACTTTTGCTAATACTCCTGCTTCAGTTCCTTCTCCATTGTTGTATAATTCATTTAATTTTGTTGTATATTCTGCTCTTTTAGCTTCTAAAGCAGCTTTACCGTCTTCATTTAAAACAAGTACCATTTCAATAGCTTCTAATCTCTTAAATAATCCCA
>CANQDO010000040.1 GCA_947593355.1 uncultured Clostridia bacterium
GTCATGCAAATTTTTATTTATTTAAAAATATTAAAAAAATTTTAATATTTCTATTGACAATTAATAGTTAGTCTCCCTTGTATAATATATTTAAAGGTTAACGCTCCCAAAATAGTTTCATATTATGTCACTTTTTTGATATAATGATTTGTTAATCAGCATTATAATATAAAAGCAAGAAATTATCAAATATAATTTCTCGATTTTCTTTCTTTTTATTTTAAGCAGATTTTTTTGATTCTTCATAGGCCTTTCTTACTGCTTTTGCTAATTGGTCTGCACAAGAAGTTCCTTTTATTCCACAAATAATTCCACCTATTTTTTCTTCTATTTCTTCTACTGTCATTCCTTCAACAAGTTTAGGTAATGCTTGTAAATTTCCAGGGCAACCTCCACCTAAAAATTTAACATTAGTTATAACATTACCTTCTATTGTAAATTCAATTTCTTTGCTACATGTATTTTCCGTTTTATAAGTATATTTCATTTTACAACAACTCCTTTACTCCCTTTGCTATTCTTAAATAGCTATCTTTAAAATGATTTCCTTCATTAAACTCAAATTTAATATTTATATTTTCAGTTTTAAAAAACTCTACCAATTCTATTGTTTTTTCTTCTACAGTTGAAAGTATTTTATTTTTTGATTCTTTCTCTTTATCGCCTAACGAGATATACATTTTTTCTACTTTGCTTATCGGTTTATTCTTTTTTATGTATTCTAAAAAGTTAGAATACCAGAAAGAACCCGAACCTGATATAACCATTTTAAATATATTTACTTTATAAATAGAATATATTGCAAAAAGACCTGCTAATGAATACCCTGCAATCGCATAATATGTTGGCTTATAATTAAGTATTTGTTCAATATTTGGAATAATATTATTAGTAAGTTCTATTAAATACTCATCTGCATTTCCTTTATATTCAGTATCGCTTTTATATAATGGATCACATTTCCAAGGTGTCATTTCATCATTCCAATTTATGTTTGATATATTTACTAAAATAAAATCATTACAGCCCAATTCAATACATTTATCCCACAGTTCTTTACCATTTCCATCAAATGAATTATAAATAACTATAGGCATTTTTTTATTTTCTTTTAGTTTTTCGTCAAATATAGTAATAGTTTTTTCTCCAACTTTAAAATTAATCATTTTACCTCCCACACTAAAGTCATTATATAATATAAGCAAGAAATTATCAAATAATTTCTTGCCCTTATTTTATATTTTTTTCTTTTTAACTATTAATTTATCACAACAAGCAAGAACTGCTGGCAATAAAACTAAAATTAAAATTGTAGAACATAATGTACCTTCTGAAATTGTTTTACATATTTTAGCTGCAATAGCTGATGCAAAATTAGCAATAATTAATGTTACTATAATAAGTATTGAACTTGAAGTTAATATAGCATGTATTGACTTATTATATGAATCTATAATTGACTCCTTTATTCCTTCGTTTTTTCTGTGTTCCATATAATATGATGTATAAAGAATAGCATAATCAATGGTTGCTCCCATTAATATACTTTGAACAATAAGTATTGCTATAAAGTATACATTTTCACCTATAACTGATAATATTCCCATTATTAAATATACTGCTGTTTGTATTGTAAGCACTAATATTGTTGGTATAGTTATTGACTTAAATGTAACCACCACTACTACAAATATTGATATCATTGTTATTACTGTTATCGTATTTAATTCATTATCAAAAGTTTTACTCATCTCAAAGGCCATAGGAGAATCCCCTATTACATAGAAATCATCTAATTCTTTTCCAACCATCTCTTTTACATTTGCTATAAATTCAAATGTTTCTGGTGTTTCTAAATCAAACTTTGTATTTAACACTACTCTTGAATAATTATCTCCTATTAACATCTCTTTTGCATCTTTTATTGTTGTTTTAGCATCTATAATATCATTTCTCATATCATCTTCTATAAAATCTGTAAATTTCTCATCTTGTAAAATATCATTATTAAGGAAATTTACAAACTCCTCTACTGTCATTTCCCATGCATTATTATATTGCTTGTTACTTCCATAATAAGTATAAAGCATTTCTACAGTATTTTTTTCTACAGAATCACTTAAATTACTAATAATAGCAAATATTTCATCTACATTATATTTAGTATTATTTATTGTAGCATTCATAATGTTATTTACTGTGTTTAGCTTTGAGATTTGTTCTTCACTAAAATTACTTGCATACTCATTATTTTTTGTTACATCATCAAGTAAAAAATTAATAAATTCTTTTAATGATACACTTAAATTTTTATTTATATATTTAGAATTATATAAACCATAAAGTAAATTTACATTTTCTTTATCTATGCCCAATAATGAAGATAATTCACTTGTATTATATTTTTTATTACTCATTACTCCATTCATAGCTGATTGCAATAAAGTTAAATCATTAATAGTACTTTTACTTATTTGACTAGCAAGAGTAGTATCATTTTTGTGTGAAAGCACAAAGTTTACAAACTCTTGTGGTGTTAAACTTGTATTATTTTTACTTGAAACATATAAGGTATATATGTTTTTTGTGTTATTACTATCTATTCCTATAATTTGAGAAAGCTCTTGATATGTATAACTTTTATTATTTATAGTACTTGTCATGATAGTAGATAATAACTGTAGTTGTTTTGTTGTTGCTTCATCAATACTATTATTATCTAATATTAATTTTACAAATTCATTAGGCGTAGCCGTCCACTCACTTATATTTCCAGTTGTATAGTCAATTAAGCTATATAATTTATACATTTGACTTATGTCCATATTTAATATTTGAGATAATTGTTTAGCTGTATATTTAGTTTTATTGCTAGAAACACTATCATCTATTATCAACTTTAATAGTTTTAAATTATCTACTGTATTTTTATTTAATGTAAAATTTTTATTAGTACAAAAATCTAAAACTAAATTTACAAATTCCTGCGGTGTCATTGTTTTTTCATCTGGTAACCCTGCAAGTAAATATACATTATCTACAAGTCCTTTTCCAAAACTATCAAATATTTTGCTTAAACCTACCTTATTCATTTTCGTTGTATTAATATTATTTTTATTTTGAGCAAACACTAACACATTTTCTAATTTGCTTACATCTACTCCGTCTAAATAATGAGTGTTATTTTTTATAGCTATTGTGTTACATATAAATTCTGTTATACTTAATTTAGTTGAATTATTTTCATTACAATATTTTAAAAGTAATAATTGATTAACTTTTTCTTCTTCTATTCCTAACAGACTAGATAATTCTTTAGAATTCATCTGTTTATTAATTGTACTTATATTACTAAATGTTGCTAATAATTTTATATTTTGAATTGTTTCTTTATCAAAACTATTTGCATAATTACTATCTTTTAATACATCATTTAATACAAAATTTGAAAATTCTGAAATGGTCATTTTTGTATCAATGTCATTTACAAGAATATAATATTTATACAATTCATTCATTGTATTACTATCAATTCCAAAGACTTCTGCCATTTCCTTACTTGCCATTTTCTTTTGTAATGTCTGCTTATTTGTAAATTTTGATAGAGTATTTAATTTATTTCTACTTGCACTATCAATTTTACTAGCATATTTTTCATTTGTTAAAACATCTTTATTCATAAAATCAATAAACTCATTTAAACTAATTTGTGTATTATTATTTTTAGAAAGATAATAAATAAAAATGTCATCTATTTTGCTTTTATCTATTTCTAATATACTTGCTATATCACTTGATGTTCTTTTTTTATTCATAGAAGGTTCTGTAACAAAGTTTTTTAATCTTGTAATGTCATATTTTGTTTTATCATCTATTTTTTCATTTGTTTTTTCGTTGTTGTATGCCTCTTCTTCAATAAAATTTATAAAATCATTGAAAGTCAACTGCTCTCTTCCTTCTGGATTATAATAATCATAATATACTATTTTTAATAAATAATCTTCAATGTTAACATCTGAAAGTTCATTTAATTTTTCATTTAGTTTATCATATGGTAATTTTTCATTAATTGTATTGCCATAAGCTAATACCTCGTCTATTTTTTCTTCACTCTCTAACTTTTCTAAACATCTTGAAATTTTTTCTTCATCTTCATTTTTATATATAATAGCTATTTGATTATTTTCATCAAATACTTCACTTATTTCATCTGTTTGAGAATCTGTATAATCAATTCCTAAATTTCCTTTCATTGCAAAACTTATAGCAAATACTATAGGAAATAGTGGAACAGCAATGAATCTCATTTTATAGCTCAATTTACCTAATTTATTTAACTTAATATTTGGACTTTTCTTTTTAGTTTTTGTTATCCATTTATCAAACATTAATATTAAAGCTGGAAGTACAAAGAAAATACAAACTAAACTAAATAATACTCCTTTAGCCAACACAAATCCTAAATCTTTTCCAATTTTAAAACTCATAAATACTAGTGCTAAAAGACCAACTATTGTTGTAACAGAGCTACTTGATATAGCTTGAAATGCTTTATATAAGGCATTTTTCATTGCTTTTACATTATCTTTTTCAACTTTCTTTTCTTGGTCATACCTATTCATTAACATTATTGAATAGTCCATTGATAGTGCCATTTGTAATATTGCTGATATTGCATTGGTAATATGTGATACATTTGGAAATATAATATTTGTTCCTTTATTTAGCACTACTGCCATTAATATAGATGTTAAGAAAAGGAATGGTTCTACATATGATTCACACATTATAAGTAAAATAACTAGAGCACAGGCAACTGCAAGTACAATGATCCAAAATGGTAATACTGTTTTATTAGTTTCAGATACATTTCCACTAGTATAAATTGTATAGTCCTTATATTCCTTTGTTATTTCGTTATATACATCTGTTGCCGTTTTCGAATCAGATTTATCATCTACTGTAATAACATATAAGGTATAATTTTCCTTATTATAGTCTTCAGAACTGTCATAATCTACACTTTCTACTCCGTTTATATTTTCCAAATTATTTTTTATATCTAATTTCTTTTCATCTTCCAAATTTTCAAACATTAAATTCAGAGTACTTGTTTCAGTATCAGAAAATTCTTCTTCCATAATGTCCATACCAATTCTGGTTTCTGATGTATCTGGCATATATTTGGCTATATCATGATTAATTTTTACATTTGATGATAATATAGCTGAAATTATTGTAAGTACTATAAATAAAACTAGAATAAAATGTCTTTTGTTTATTATAAAATCTGTAATTTTCCTCAAGCTCAATCCTTCCTTTCTTTTTTGCCTGCATTATATTATACTCTCATTATTATTCCAATGAAAGTATAAAGTTGGTAAAAGTGTCTAAATTTGGACACTTTTACTAAAATTGTCTTTATCTTTCAGTAAAATTGTGTTATAATATTTTATATTTTGCTTTTTTATTGTTTTACTTTTCATTACTATGTATGCCCTGCAAAAAGCAAGAAAGGAATGAAATTTACTATGAAAGTACAATGTCTAAATTCTTCTTCTGTAAAAACTAGAAGTTTAATAAAAAAAACTTTTGCTGAATTAATTAATGAGAAAAAACAATTAGATAAAATAACAGTTACAGAATTAGTTAATAGAGCTGGACTAACTAGAAGTACATTCTATACACATTATGATAATATATATGATGTAGCTCATGACTATCAATTACAAACTATTGAACTTCTATGTAGTGATGATTTGAAATTGTATTCTAAACAAGATATTATAAATTATTTCAACAATATTATACAATGTTTGAAAGATAATGAAGAAATATATAAATTACTACTTTCTGCTGATGAATCTCTTTTGTTTTTGGAAGAATTAAACAAAATAGCTATTCAAAAAGTATATGATGCTTTAAAAGATTCGTACGATGATAAATATCTTGAACTTAATATATCATTTCTTATGAATGGAATATTAATGGAAATTTTAAAATATTTCAGAAATGAAAGCTCATATTCTTTAGATGAATTATTATTTAATATGAAAAAATGGTTTGAAAAAATATTTAACTAATTTCAAACCATTTTTATTTTAAAATCACTTTATATTAAAACATTTATTATATTAGCAAACCTCTTTTTATTCTACTTTAAAAAGCCGTCAATAATAGCTTGTTCTGCCTCTTTTTCATTTAAACCTAAAGTCATTAATTTCATAAGTTGATCTCCTGCAATTTTTCCAATAGCTGCTTCATGAATTAAATTTGCATTAACATCATTTGCAATAATTTCCGGAATTGCAATTACCTTTCCTTTATCTTTAATAATTGCATCACACTCAACATGTCCAAAACATTCAGTGTTTCCAGTTACTTTTGATTCAAATTGTTGCACAGAATTTTCTGTAGCAACTGACCTTGAAGTTACTTTAGTGCTAGCATTTTCTCCGTTTAAATCTACATTAAAAATTGTTTTTGCGTATTGTTTTCCATGTGTCATAATTTTTTCAGTAACAATAAAGTTAGTATTTTTTTCTAATATACCCTTTGTTTCTCTTACTGTAGAGTCTACTCCCTTTATTTGTGTTGACTCCATTTCTAAAGTTGCTCCTTCTTTTAAATGAACTTCTGTAACTGGATTTAAAATTCTTTTTCCTGTGCCACTTCCCTCGCCATAATGTTTTTCTATATATTTTACTTTAGCACCTTCTTCTAAAAAGAAACGATGAATTCCATCATGTTGTGAATCTTTGTGATGATCATTATGAATTCCACAACCTGCTACTATAACAACATTTGCATTTTTTCCAATGTAAAAATCATTATAAACTACATCATTTAATCCACTTTCTGTAATAATTACTGGTATATGAATAAATTCAAACTTCGTGTTTTCTTTAACATAAATATCTATTCCTGATACATCTTTTTTAGTTACAATATTAACATTATCTGTTACTTTTCTTTCAATGCCTGCTCCATTTTTACGAATGTTATAAGCACCTTCAAAAGTTTCCCCCTGCATATCAGTAATTTCATGTAATAAGTTAACATCTATTTTATCCATTATCCTTACTACCTCCTAACTTACAACATATAGGCCTTTCTAGTACTTTTCCTAATAAATCTTCTTTACTTCCTTTTGACTCTATTTTTCCATCTTTCATCAAAATAATTTCATCTGCTATATTTAAAATACGCTCTTGATGTGAAATTATAAGAGTAGTTCCTTTTACTATTTTTCTCATATCTTCAAATATTTTTATTAAACTTTGGAAACTCCATAAATCAATTCCTGCCTCTGGTTCATCAAAAATAGTAAATTTTGAATTGCGCACTGCTACTGTTGCAATTTCTATTCTTTTTAGTTCCCCACCTGATAAAGAACCATTTACTTCTCTATCTACATATTCTTTAGCGCATAACCCTACTTTTGATAAAATATCACAAGCTTCACTTTTATTTATTTCTTTTCCAGAAGATAATTTTAATAAATCATATACTGTAATACCTTTAAATTTAACTGGTTGCTGAAATGCAAAACCTATACCCATTTCTGCCCTTTCATCAATAGATAAACTAGTAATATCTTTTCCTTCTAATAAAACTTTTCCTTCATCTGGTTTCTCAATACCCATAATTATTTTAACTAATGTAGATTTACCTGAACCATTTGGCCCTGTAATAACAACAAATTTATCAGTATCTATGTTTAAGCTAACATGGTCTAATATTTTTTTATTTTCCCTTGTAAAACAAATATCTTTTAATTCTAACATAATTTTTCCTTTCTATATTGCCTTTTTCAGTACATTACATATTATACAATAAATATGTGAAATTGTAAACAATTAAACTAATAGGGACGTTGTTAAATAGTTTAGCAAATTTATTTTATATTTCAAAACAATAATATTATATTTTTCTTCGTTGCCCCATTTAAGAAAATGTAATTCGCTCACCGCTCATAACATTTTCTAAAAAGGTCCCCACGAATCACTTCGAAAAATATAATATTATTGTTTTGAAAATAGTGTATATACTTTTTTGGCTAAACTATTTAACAACGTCCCTATTAGTTTAATGGACTCCTAGAGATTATCTCTAGGAGTCCAACATCAGTATTACTCACCAAGATTTTCAGCTTTTTTAATCCAGTCAATTTCATCAAAGTCTAATTCACGTTTGATAAGCACTATTGGCTCTTTGTAATTACCTTTATATTCGGTAACAGGAACAATAGTCGCTCCCCTTTCGGCAATCGCACTATTAAGTTCTTCATCTGTGAGCCTTTCACGCGGAGCTATAGCCTCAAAAAGTTTTTCCCGTGTTTCTTCATACTTTGAATTATCTGCCACATAAACACCATTTGCATATTTGAGTTTTATGGCAACAATGTACCAAGAATTAGAAAGAGAGTAAGGAGTCATGCCATTCCGCACTGCATCTACAAATTTTGAATTTTTAGTGACATTACCTTCCTGATTTACATCACACCAAATAAAACCGTCATATGCTACATTGGGGAACTTACCTTTATTTTGAATACTTAATGATACTAATCGATTACTTTTACCAAAATATGCATGTCGCGCGCTAGGAATCAAAAGTTTTGGGTCTATTTTACCTATTTTTATTCTTCCTGCATCGCTTGAGCCACATATACTAAAAATTGTTTCCCATGGACCTTCGTATGGAATAAGTTCTTCCATTGGTGTCGGTGGCTGTATAACATCTGCTTCTGGAAATGTAAGAATGTAATCAAGAACATTTTCTTTTAACCATGTTGTAAACTCATTAAATTTCTGCTCAAGATCAATCCAAAACGGCTCGTCACCTATAGGTGAATACTCTCTTCCAAAATTACCATAAGCAACTAACTCTTTGGCTCTACGACTATCGGCATTCTTCTTGCCATGGTATACCAGATATCTTCGTGGCTCTTTATAGAGTTTAGCATTTATTTTGATAGAATTCTTAAACCACTCTTTATCCGCCTCCCAATCCTTACCTACATACAAAAAATACCTCGGCCCCGATTCGTCTTCATAAACCTCGATCATTTGCTTCGGAATACAAATAGTTTCAAGTGCTGCCGAATTATGCGAGCCATCATCAAAATTTCCTTGACCTCGGAAAAAGTACAGTTTGAAGTTATCTCCGGTAATACACTGAACCTTCTGATATTTTTCTTCTCCAGAGCCATTAGTTCTAAACTCAACTGTTATACCCGGTACTTTCCAATTCCGCTTTTCGATAGCCCTCACTATTTCTTCGGCAGTCTCATCAAAAGGAAACTGCCTAGAGCAAGGATATAAAAATTTAGGCATTACTGTTAATACTGACATATTTTTTCCTCCTAAAAAGATTTACGGAGGAATTGCACTCCCCCGTATATTTTTATACTCGGTTGTGCAATAACCAATTTATAGGCTATATTATAATACTTTTTATGTCAAATGTAAATAGAATTAAATGATTTATACCTAACACTTTTTGAAAGTTTAAAATTTTTTTCAAAATTATATTTTATTTACTTTCATATTGCACTATAATTCCTTGTTCCATTGCCTCACTATTAGTAAAATCATCAATATCTATAACATTTGTTTTTACATAATATTTTTCAACTTCTAAATCTGAATCGCCTGTAATGCTATATGTTACACTTGGTTGTTCTTCACCCTCTGGTAGTTCTTCACTTTCACCTTCATAAGTTAATTGCATTGTTCCACTATCTGCTTTTACAAAGAATACCTTTAATGTACCTTTTATCTCTTCTACTAATTTACCATTCGTTGCAGCATTTACTGTAGCAACTCCTCCTAATAAAAATACCATTAATACAGCTACTATTGAAATAACTTGTTTTCT
>CANQDO010000041.1 GCA_947593355.1 uncultured Clostridia bacterium
GAATTTTTAATAAAGATTTGTGCCTTCCACAGACGAGCGAAGCGAAGGCAAGGAAGGAATGAGATTAAATATGAAAACTAATTTGCAAAAATTAGGTTTTGCTAAAGAAATTGAATTTGTACAAAGTATTACAAAATCTACATATTCTAATACAGATGGTTTTGTAAATGAAACTGCACTTGCAAATACAGGCTATGGTCAGGCTGAAGTATTAGTTAACCCTATTCATGCAGGAATGATGTATAGTAGTTTTGTAAATGATGGAAATATGATAATGCCATATATAGAATACAATAAAAATGCACAGAAAGTATATTATGAAGAAGGTGTATTTTCAAAAGAAGTTGCAAACACAATTAAACAAGATTTAGTACAGGTTGTTGAAAATAGTGATGGAACGGCACATGGATTAAAAATAAATGGAAAAACTATTGCAGCCAAAACTGGTACAGCAGAAGTAAAGGCAAGTAAAGATGATTCTGAAGGAAGAGAAATAGGTTGGCTTAATAGTTTTAACGTAGGAGAAAGCGAGGAAAATTCTTTGCTTATAATTAGTATGGTAGAAGATGTGCAAAGTAAGGGTGGAAGCCATTATTTAATTCCAAAAGTTAAAAATTTATATTAGAATGATTATAAAAAATTAGCCAAATATGAATATATTATTTTTTTAGTAACTCTTAAGCGGCATAATAGCTTGTAAAAAAATAATATATTAATATTTGGCTTTATAGTTTGAATTATAGCTTTAAATTAATAATTTCCATTTTATTTTAAAATATAATTTAGCTTTATTGCTTATTTGCACCAGAAGAAGTAACATTTTGCACATATATTTTATAGCTACATGAAAGTAAAACTGATTTTAACAAATATAAGCTATCATGGCTTGAGTGTTTATCTATAAAATCTTTTCTTGTATAAGTGCAAACCAATGCTTCTTCAAATAATTTACAAAATTTATCATAAGCATTTTGCAAGTTTGAATCAGTTAAAGCAATGTTAATTAAATTATTTATGTCTTGCATACTATAAACTTGTTTTAAAACACAAATTACAAACAATTTAGCAATTTGAGATTTTGAATATTGCTTTTTTACAGGTGGTTCAATTAAATCATTTTTTACATAATTATTTATCATTGTTTTGGTAAGAATTTGATTTTCATCATCTTTTTTTTCATTATTACAAAATATAAATGGAGATAAACAAGAGTTTACAAGTGTAACTACTTGATCTAAATATAAATTTATATTTGGTAATTCATTCCATGTAGGTATGTGAAATTCGTCTATTGAAACATTCATATTGTTAGTCATAAGTTTCAGCCCTTTCTATATTTATTTGTAAATTTTACTACACCTTTAGGCATTATAATAACATTTTTAGAATGGTTAGTCAATAGGTTGACAGAGTACAAAAGAAATGATAATCTAGTGCAATGAACTAGATAAAAAGTTATCATAAACTTAAATAAGATTATCGAAAGATAATTGTTTCATTTTATAGATGGGAGGAAATACAAATGAAAGGTATAAAATTAGGAAATAAGGAGTCAAAATATCCAATTATACAAGGAGGAATGGGAGTAGGAGTATCTCTACATAAATTAGCAGGCACAGTGAGCAAAGAAGGTGGAATAGGAATAATTTCAACTGCAGATATAGGCTATAAAGAAGAAGATTTTTACCAAAATCCAAGACAAGCAAATTTAAGAGCTATTGGAAAAGAAATAGAAATGGCAAGGCAAATAGCAGGAGATGACAAAATATTAGGAGTCAATATAATGGTAGCATTAAGTGATTATGATGAAATAGTAAAGGAATGTGTAAAAAATAATATAGATTTAATTATATCAGGAGCAGGAATTCCAAAGGATTTACCACAATATGTAAAAGGCACAAATACTAAAATTGCACCAATAGTGTCATCACTTAGATGTTGTAAATTAATAGTAAAACATTGGCTTAGTAAATATAATTATGTACCAGATATGATTGTAATAGAAGGTCCAGAGGCAGGAGGACATTTAGGATTTAAAAGAGACGAATTAGATGAAAATAGCAAGCCAAAATTAGAAGATATAACAAAAGAAGTAGTAGAGTATGTAAAAGAAGTAGAAAAAGAACAAAACAAAGAAATTCCAGTTATTGCAGCAGGAGGGATTTGGGATAGTAATGATATACAGAAGTATTTAAATCTTGGAGCGTCAGGAGTTCAAATGGCAACGAGGTTTGTTACTACAAACGAGTGTGATGCTTCAGATGAATTCAAAAATGCATATATAAATGCTAAAAGTGAAGATGTAAAAATAATTACAAGTCCAGTAGGAATGCCTGGAAGAGCAATTTATAATAAATTTATAGAAAAAACAGAAAATGGAAAATGCACAATAGATAAATGCTATAATTGCATAAAAACTTGTAATGTAGCAAATACTCCGTATTGTATAACAAAAGCGTTAATTAATGCAGTTAAAGGAGATACTGTTAATGGCCTAGTGTTTTGTGGAAGTAATGTATATAAAGCAGATAAAATTGTTTCAGTACATGATTTAATGGGGACGGTTCTAAAATTCCGGATTTTAGGGACAGACAAGAAATAATGACATGAAAATAAAATATTAAAAATTAACTAAATTTTTATAAAAAATGAATACCTCACTATTTACAAAGTAACATAGTGGGGTATATAATTTTATAGGAGGAAAAAGAAATTATGAGTGCTACATTTGAAAGAAAGGTTAATTATTATGAAACAGATAGAATGGGAGTTGTGCATCATTCAAACTATATTAGATATTTAGAAGAAGCAAGATGTTCATGGCTAGAAAGTTTAGAAATGCCGTTTTCAAAATTTGAGGAAAATGGAATAACTATACCAGTATTAGGGGTAAACTTAAGTTATAAATATCATGTTACATTTAATGATATAATACAGATAAAAGTATTTATAAAAGAGTATTCTGGTGTTAGAATGACAGTAGGCTATGATGTTACAGATAAGAAAACTGGTAAAACGGTACTTACTGGTGAAACAAAGCATTGCTTTACTGATAGAAATTTAAAACCTATAAATTTAAAGAAATGTGCACCAGAGTTTAGCAAAAAGTTTGAAAGCATAGTTGAAAAGTAAATTACATATAAAAATAATTAATTTTAAAGCGTAGTTCAAAAATTACATATAAAAAATTTAAAAGGAGGAAAATTATGAAAGAAATTAATTTAAATGTAGAAGGTATGGAATGTACAGGGTGTGAAAACAGAATAAAGAATGCAGTAAAAACAATAAGTGGTGTAAATGAGGTAGAAGCAAACCATGAAACTGGAGTTGTAAAAGTTAAAGTAGAAGATAATGTAAATAAAGAAGAAATAGAAGAAAAAATAAACTCTATTGGATTTGATGTAAAAGGAGAAATAAACTAAAGTAGTTATATTAAAAGCCGTTTGAGCAAAACGAGAAAGGAATGAATTTTCTGATGAAAAAGATAATACTTGCGATAGATGGAATGACATGTAGTGCTTGTTCAAATGGGTTAGAAAAATATTTGAATAAGCAAGAAGGAGTAAGTGCAGCATCTGTAAATTTAGTAATGGCAAATGCTCTTGTAGAGTATGATGAGAAAATATTAGACCAAGCAAAAATTGAAAAGTTTGTAGAAGAAGCAGGTTTTAAAAGTTTGGGCTTATTTACAGATGAAAAATTAGAAACAAAAAGAAAAAGTGAAAAGGTAAAATTTATAATATTTACTGTGCTAGCAATTATTTTATTATATGTTTCAATGGGGCATATGATAGGCTTGCCAACGCCAGATATAATAAATATGCATACAAATGCAATTAATTATACTATTGTTATATTAGTATTAACAATAGCTTTTTTGGTGTACGGTTTTGACATTATAAAAAATGGCTATAAAAATTTAATACATGGAAGTCCAAATATGGACACTTTAGTTGGAATAGGCGTAATTAGCAGTATGTTATATAGTTTGTATAGCACATATATGATAATAAACGGAAATCATATGTATGTAGAAAACTTATATTTTGAGTCAGCTGCAATAGTAATATATTTTATAAAATTAGGAAGATATATTGATGGTATTAGTAAAGATAAAACTAAAGATGCAATAAAAAATTTAGTAAAAATAACTCCAAATCATGCAACTTTATTAGTTGATGGAAAAGAAAAAAGAGTTACTTTGGATGAAATAAAAAAAGGTGATACTGTAGTATGTAAGCCTGGTGAAAAAATTGCAGTAGATGGAGAAATAATTTCTGGAAAGGCACATTTAGACGAAACGTTTATTACAGGGGAAAGCAAGCCAGCAAATAAAACTGTAGGCGAAAAAGTAATTGCGGGAAGTATAAATTATGATGGTTATATAGAATATAAGGCAGAAAAAATAGGAAAAGAATCTACAATATCAGAAATTGTAAGGTTAGTAGTAGAAGCTACAAATACAAAAGCTCCTATTGCAAAAATAGCGGACAAAGTAAGTGGCTATTTTGTACCAATAGTTATAATAATTGCAATTATAACATTTATAGCATATTTAGTATTAGGAAATAATTTAGCAGTAGCAGTAACAACTTTTGTTACAGTCTTAGTAGTTGCATGTCCATGTAGCTTGGGGCTAGCTACTCCTCTTGCTATTGTTGTAAGTGAAGGCTTATGTGCAAAAAATGGTATTTTGGTAAAGAAAAGTGAAACTTTAGAAAATGCAAGAAAAGTAAATACAATTATATTTGACAAAACAGGAACCTTAACTTATGGAAAGTTAAAAATATCAGAAATAATAAATTATAAAGATGAAGAAAATTTATTACAACTAGTAGGAAGTATAGAAGCAAAGTCTACACACCCAATAAGTAAAGCATTTACAGATTATTTAGAAGAAAATGCTATAGAAAAGCTAGAAGTAGAAGATTTTAATGATATAAGTGGTTATGGCATTATAGGAAAGGTAAAAAATGAAGAATTTATATTGGGAAATGCTAAAATATTAGATAAATATGGAATACAAAATACTCATTTGGAAGATGAAGAAAAATTGGCACAAAACGGAAACAGTATTATATATGTTGTAAAAAATAAAGAAATTGTGGCTATGGTTGGAGTAAATGATATTATAAGGGATAATACAAAAGAAGTTATAAAAGAGCTAAAAGAAAATAATATAAAAACAATAATGTTAACAGGCGATAATGAAAAAACAGCTAATAAAATTGCAGGTATTTTAAAAATAGAAAAAGTTATAGCAAATGTTGTACCATCTGAAAAGGCAAAAGTAGCAAAAGAATTAAAAGAAAAAAACAGATATGTTATGATGTGCGGGGATGGTATAAATGATAGTCCAGCTTTAGCAAGTGCAGATATTGGAGTAAGTGTAAATAGTGGAACAGACATTGCGATGGACTCTTCAGATGTAATTTTAACAGGAAATAATTTATATAGTATTATTAAATTAATAAAAATTAGCAAAAAAACAGTTAGAAATATAAAACAAAATTTATTCTGGGCATTTTTCTATAATAGCCTAATGATTCCAATTGCTATAGGATTCTTAAAACCTTTTGGAATTTCTATAAATCCAATGATAGCATCTTTAGCAATGGTATTTAGTAGTATTACTGTTATATTAAATGCGTTAAGACTTTCAACAATGAAATTAGAGAAGAAAGGAAACGGAATATAAAATGAAAAAAGTATTAGCAGTATTATTCGTTTTATTGTCTATAACCACGATTGTTAGTGCAAAAACTTATAATGTAGCAAGTGAAAATATGATAATTAGTTTGAAAGATGACTATATAGACTTATTATCAGAATATGAAGAAAACGAACAAAGACTAACAAGCATAATACCAAAAGAGAATTATGATAAATATGTGGAGTCTTATAAAAAGCAAGGTACAATTATAGATGCTGTAAAATTAGATGAAAACAATGAAATTGAACTTGAGGTAATAGTAGGTACTTCAAAATTAACTAAAAATATATCTGCTAGAGATTTGAAAGATTTTGATGAGCAAGAATTAGAAGAGTATAAACAAAAATTTATGGAAGTGCTAAAGGCACAAGCAGAAAGTTCAGAAATGGAAGTCGTAGAGGACGATATATATAGAACAGAAGCGGGAGACGTTTATATAAGGGTACATACTGTAAAGGAAAATCAACAAATTGAAAGTTTTTACACAGTAAGAAATTTTAAATTGATAAGAGTTAACATACAATATACAGAACAAATTGCACAAATAGATAGTATGGCTGAAGAGATTGTAAACAATATACAAATAAAGGATACAACATATGATGAACAATATAATTATTTCCTTTCTATTATAGGTACAAGCATTGTTTGTATATTAACAATTGTAGTTGCAATATATAACAAGGCAACTCATAAAAAGAAAGCAGAAATTACTAAAGAGCAAGAAGAAAAGTATAGTAAATTTGGAGGATTTTTAATAATATATGTATTGCTACTTGTTTTAAATGCCATATCTTTAGCAATTAGTATTATTATTTATATTGTACATTCAAATGTAATAGTATATGCAATGGAGTTAGTTAGAAGTGTAATAATGCTTGTATATATGTTAATAAGCTTAAAAAATATACGTACAAGAAGTACAGATACTCCTAAAAAAATAATAAAACATATGTATATAATGCTAGCAATAAGTATTATTGTAGCAATAAGTGGTCTTGCATATTCATTAGTTGATACAGAAACTGTTTATATGCCAGAATTTTATGTTTCACAATTATTAAATCTAATTTCTAGTGTTACAAGAACAGTATTATTTGTAGCATATTTTTCAATTTCTACAAGGGTAAAAGTGTATTATGGGGAATATAATATGAAAAAATAAAAGTAATTGAGTGTTTATAGCCAAAAAGAATGCCGAGGACAAGTTGTCCTCGGCATAAGGTGTAATTCGCTTTAGTTTTCTCCTGACATACAGCAGAATATAGCTTTTTTAGGAGTGCCCCATTACACCTTCTGGGCTATATGGCAGCTGCGATTTGCGCCACCTACGTACGCCCATTCTTCAGTGTGCCTATTTACCGTTGGCACATACGGTTTTTAGGTCCGGCCGGAACCTTTTTATGGGGAGGCTTAAAAAGTTACACCGCTGGGCTCCTTGCCCCTGGGATTTTTATCCATCTTGCACCCTGCGGAGTGAGACGATTAGCTCGCCTCGTAGATACGCAAAGGCAAATCGCCTTTACATAAAAGATTATACTACGCATTATACAGATTGTCAACATAATTTAAAAAAATTAAAAATTATTTACATTTTAAGAAAAGTAAGGTATAATGTAAAACAAAATAAGGATAGTTAAAATAATTAGATTAAGGGGAGGATACTATGCAAAATCAAAATAATAGTGAAAATCAAGAAGAGGAGTTAGATTTAAATCACCTTTTACAAATAAGAAGGGAAAAATTAGCAAAGTTAAAAGAAGAGGGTAAGGATCCATTTACTATAACAAAGTTTAACAGAACACATACAAGTAAAGATGTTATAGATAATTATAATGAATTAGAAGGAAAAGATGTTACAGTAGCCGGAAGAATTATGGCTAAAAGAATAATGGGAAAAGCATCATTTTGCCATATACAAGATGGAGAAGGAAAAATTCAAAGCTATGTAAGTATAAATGATTTAGGGGAAGAAAGTTACAAACAATTTAAAGAATATGATATTGGAGATATTATAGGAATAACAGGTTTTGTATTCAAAACCAGAACAGAGGAAATATCAATACATGCAAAGGAAGTAACACTACTTTCAAAATCTTTAAGGCCACTTCCAGAAAAATTCCATGGATTAAAAGATACAGATTTACGTTATAGACAAAGATATGTAGATTTAATAGTAAATCCAGAAGTAAAGGATACATTTTTAACAAGAATTAAAATTTTAAAAGAAATAAAGAGAATATTAGATGAAAAAGGATATTTAGAAGTAGAAACACCTATTTTAAATACTATAGCAGGTGGAGCAGCAGCAAGGCCATTTATAACACATCACAATACATTAGATATGGACATGTATTTGAGAATTGCAAATGAATTATATTTAAAAAGACTTATTGTAGGTGGCTTTGATAAAGTATATGAAATGGGAAGAATGTTCAGAAATGAAGGAATGGACATTAAGCATAACCCAGAATTTACAAATATAGAATTATATTCAGCATATGAAGATTATAATGATATGATGAATATAACAGAGGAGATTGTTGCAACTGTTGCTAAGAATATTTTAGGAACAACAGTTATAAATTATCAGGGTACACAAATAGACTTAACACCAGCATGGAAAAGAATTAGTATGATAGATGCTATAAAAGAAGCAACAGGGGTTGATTTTAATAGCATAAATACTGATGAAGAAGCATTAGAGGCAGCAAAGAAATTAGATGTTGAATTAGATGAGCTAAAATTAACAAGAGGAGAGATAATAAATCAAGTATTTGAAGCAAAAGTGGAAGATACTTTAGTTCAACCAACATTTATATATGATTATCCAGTAGAGGTATCACCACTTACAAAAAGAAAGCCATCAGATCCAAGATTAACAGAAAGGTTTGAATTATTTATAGGTGGACGTGAATATGCAAATGCTTATTCTGAATTAAATGACCCAATTGACCAATATGAAAGATTCAAAAAGCAAGTTGAGGCAAGGGAGGCCGGAGATGAAGAAGCTAACATGATGGATGATGACTTTATAAATGCACTAGAATATGGTATGCCACCAACAGGAGGTTTAGGTATAGGTATAGATAGATTAATAATGCTTTTAACAGACTCTGCTTCTATAAGAGATGTATTATTGTTCCCAACTATGAAACCACTTTCAGACCATTAATACAACAACATTTTAATTGCTTTGATATAGGAGAAAAATATGGAAAAATTAACAAGACAGTCATTGACAGATAATGAATTTTTGTATTTATTAGGTGTTTGTCAATGGGTATTTAATTCTAATGTCAGTTTTATAATTGAAATGATAGATAAGGAACATCATAATAATTCTGAAGAAAGTTGGTTTAATTTAGTAGAAAAAACAGCAGGAAATTTAAAAGATTATAAAAATATAGTGTATAATATTTTAGGAAGAGATATATATGATTTATTTAATGAATTAGTTCTTGAAAGAAATGCTATATTTCATAGTTTCCCGACTGGTGAAAAAGTAAATAATTATTATATACCAATATACAGAAATGATTATAAAGGATTAAATATAGAGATTGATAAGGAGTATTTAAAAGCATTTATAAAGAAAAATGAAAAATTATCTGATTTAATTTATAGATTTAGAGGATATTAATTTATTATCAAGATTTAGAAAATACAAAGAAAGGAAAGCAATTTGTTGCAAAATAATAATAAAAATTTAATAAAAAAAGACTTTTTAATTTATACAGATGAAAATGGAGATGTAAAAGTAAATGTT
>CANQDO010000042.1 GCA_947593355.1 uncultured Clostridia bacterium
TTATAATTTTGTTGACAACAACATTTTCTATATTTGCAATTATACATTTTTAATCCTCCTTATTAAGTTGTATAGTATATAATATGTAATATAATTAAATATTGTTTACAAAAAATTTGAAAAAGGTCGAAAATTCATATGATAAAAAACTTTTTATATAAAATAATTGTTTTAAATTTCCATAATTTGTGCTATAATCCTATTGTAAGGATGTGATTATATGAAAAAAATAAAAGACCCTGTTAGTGGTATATCTCACTTAATAGGAGCCATATTATCTCTAGCAGGACTAGTATTATTAATAGTATATTCATCAATATACGGTGAAGGTGCCTGGGACATAGTAACATTTATAATTTTTGGAACAGGGCTATTACTTTTATATACTTTCAGTTCTTTATACCACATGCTAAATTTAAAAGACCGAGCTACTAGAGTTCTCAAAAAGTTTGACCACATAATGATATATATTTTAATTGCTTCTACCTATACTCCAATATGTTTAGGGCCATTACGTGGACCTTGGGGTTGGACTATTTTTGGCATTGTATGGGGACTTGCTATTTTAGGAACAGTTTTTACTGCTGTATGGATTAAAGCTCCTCGTTGGCTCACAACTTCTATATATATAGGCATGGGTTGGTTAGTGGTTATCATGCTTTACCCTTTATTAAAAACTTTTAATGAATTAAATGCTCTTCCATCCTTATTATGGTTATTAGCTGGTGGAATATTTTACACTATAGGAGGAATTATATATGGACTAAAAAAAGCTCCTTTTACTACAAAGCATTTTGGATTTCATGAGATTTTTCATATTTTTGTGATGTTAGGAAGCTTTTGTCAATACTGGTTTATATTTAGATATTTATTGTATATATAATAAAAAAATAGAGAATATTTTAACCATTTTTATGGTATTACTATTCTCTATTTTTATCGTTCATTAAATATTTTTAATTACTCTTACTTATTACGTTCTGCAGTTTTATTAATCTATTTTTTCAGTTTAATTCAAAATTATCTGGCAATAATTCTTTTAAAGTTTTCTTTACAATTTTTCCATCTTCATAATACATATATATAGTAAAATTTTCATCGCAGAATTCTGAAATAAATTGCCTACAATACCCACATGGTGAAGTATATATTAGTTCACTCTTTCCACCCAAAACCAACAAACATTCAAACTCTTTTTCCCCTTCAGAAATTGCTTTAGTAAATGCTACTCTTTCCGCACAAATAGACATTATACCATTATTTTCTATATTACATCCAGAAAAAATTTTTCCATTTTTAGTTAACAATGCACAGCCTACTTTATAATTTGAATATGGGGCATAAGCTTTATTTCTTGCATTTTTTGCAACTTCTACTAATTTATCTAAATCTACCATATAAATTACATTCCTTCCATAATTTATTTACTAATTCTATATCTTCAGAACACCACCAATAGTTCTATTTATTGCATCATGACGATTTGCAATAACAGAAGCACCACCTGCAAGTACAACTATATCACCCTTTTCTACATAACCTCTTCTTATTGATTCCTCTATTCCCTCTGAAATAATGTCATTTGGTTCGGTTTTATCTTTTATTAATATTGGTGTAGTATTCCATGCTAATGCTAATTGTTTATATGTTTTTTCATTTGATGTAAATGCATATATTGGACAACTTGGTAGCAGACTTGCTAACATTCTAGGAGTATTGCCTGTTTGTGTATATGCAAATATTGCTTTGGCATTCATTTCCATTGCTGTTAGTGTAACTGAACGGCATAATTTAAATTCATAGTCTAAATTTGACATATCCATTTCTCTTCTTTGATATCTTCTCCAATATCTTATATCTTTTTCAACTGCATTTGCAATTCTTACCATTGTTTTAACACATTCTACAGGGTATTTTCCCATTGCGCTTTCTCCTGAAAGCATTATTGCTCCTGTTACATCAAATATAGCATTTGCAACGTCACTTATTTCAGCTCTTGTAGGGTTTGGATTAACCGTCATTGTTTCTAACATTTGAGTTGCTGTTATAACAAGTTTTCCTACATCATTACACCTTTGTATAAACTTTTTTTGCATTACAGGTACTTCTTCAAAAGGTATTTCAACTCCCAAGTCACCACGAGCTACCATAACACCATCAGAAACTTCTAATATTTCATCAAAATTATCTATTCCTTCTTGATTTTCTATTTTAGATATTATTTTTATAGCTTTTCCACCATTTTCATCTAGTACTTTTCTTATTGCAATAACATCTTCTTTGCATCTTATAAATGAAGCTGCAACATAATCAAAATCCTCTTTGCAACCATCTATTAAATCTTTTATATCTTTATCTTTTAAAGATGGCAAATTTACATGTGTTCCTGGTAAATTTATACTTTTCCTATTTCCTAATTCTCCGCCATTTGTTATTTTACATACAACATCCTTATCTTTTATTTCTATTACTTCTAGTTCTATTTTTCCATCATCAATTAAAATAATAGAACCTATTTTTAAATCTTTATATAATTCTTTATAAGTTACACTTACTCTTGCACTATCTCCTATTATATCTTCATTAACTAAAGTAAATGTATTTCCAGATTCTAACATTACTGGTGCATATTCAAGTTTTCCTGTTCTTATTTCTGGTCCTTGTGTGTCTAACAGTAATGCAACTGGTAAATTTACTTCTTCTCTTGCTTGTTTTACAGCATCTATATATTTTCTTTGTTCTTCTATTCCTCCATGTGAAAAATTTATTCTTGCTACATTCATTCCTTGTAGCATTAGCTCTTTTAAGATTTCTACTCTTTCTGTAGCAGGCCCTATCGTACATACTATTTTCGTTTTTCTCATATTTATTATCAATTCCTTTCCTATGTTTTAATGCTATTTATTAAAATATATTGTTCATAATGATAATTTATTATACCATTCGAGTTTTAATTCTTCAATACTTTATAAATGTATTTTTTGCACTTTTATATATATTTTAGCTAATGTCTTTTATTATATCCTTTGCACTTTATAAATTAATATTAAAACTAGCTCATAAAATGGAGAAAGCAAGGGAATTGCATTGCTTTCCCCTTGCTTTTTTGTACATAGAAGGTTAGAACGGCGGATTTTTGTCTAATCCGAAAAATTCGCCGTGAATTTCATCGTACACCTTTCCCTGCTTTGGTCCTTGCCAAATTAAGGTTCTAGGTCCGATGGGGCCATATGTATACAAATCTCTGGCCCAGTCCTCTATGAAGTCGTACCCATCAGAAATATAATACCTCTTTCCCATACGGTTCCGTGTACGAGAAGCATACGCTCCTCTATACGAAATTATTTCATTTAGGGTGCTGCAATCTCCCAATGTTGGATAATGGTATCTATTGCATACCACACTTCCAACAAGAAGTAGTGCACGTTTTCCTCTAGTCCAACCTTCTAATGAAATCAAACTTCCAGCCTCTGCATACATTACATCGGCCAGATTTCCAATAACAGTCTCAGACACGTTGGATATCCAAGGCTTTTCAGGCCCGTTGCCACGCTCTTTGAGCATGGCAGCCTCCTCCTCTGTGATCACACCTTCTGCCAAAAGGCCATCGGCATAAGCATTACACATTTCCTGATTATATGAAACTACTTTTTCTACTTCAGCCTCTGTTGTTGCTTCAGTCGGTGGCTCAATCGGAGCTTCCGTCGGAGCCTCTGTTTTGGCCTCTGTTGGAGCCTCAGTTTGATCTTCAGTAGAAGCTTGTGTTGCAGCCGCCTCTGTCTGTTCCTGAGCTATTGCTTCAGGTACAATTTCAGATGTTTCTAATGGTCCATTGCTTTTCTCAATCACAGTGATATCTCCCTCTATCTTGATGCCTTCCGTTTCTGTTTCTATTACAATCTGTGGTACCAAGGGTTCTACCACTTCATCTACCACTTCATCTGTTTGCTGTGCATTTAAGTTTGCTGCAGCCTGTGCTTCCTGACCATTAGTTACCACTATTGGAACTCCAATGATCATAATTGCTAACATTACAATGTGTAAAGCAAAGCTATACACATTGAGAGTCATCCACCTGGAAAATTTCCTCAGTTTTCGCTTGCATAACTTTTTCGTATGTTTTACAACATACTTTCGTAGAAACCGTAAATCCTCCATAGTACTGTTGCCATTGTTCATATTCTTCTCTCCTTCTCTTTCGCACACTATAACTGTATATGTGTACTTTTTTATAGATTACATAATAATTATACCATTTTTTTACATATATATCAAGTCTTTTAAAGTACTAAACTATTAGGGACGGGGTTAAATAGTTTAGTGAATTGAATACTCTATTACAAAATATTAATATATTATTTATTTAGTAACTCCCAACTACATAATAGCTTGTAAAAAAATTTATTTATGAAAAACAAGTTTTACAAAATAAATTTTTTACAAGCTATAATTTGTTGGTCCCCACAAAATGTTACTAAATAAATAATATATTAATATTTTGTTTTTATAGTTTCAATTATTTCACTAAACTATTTAACCCCGTCCCTAATAGTTTAGGCTAATTTTCTTAATTCCATAGCATGTTCTATTGTAACATCTGTAATATCTCCACTTGCAATTCTTGCTATTTCTTCAATTGTTTCCTTTTCGTTTAGCTGTTTTACGTGTGTTTTAGTTTTATTATTTTCTACTTCTTTGCTAATATAATAGTTATAATCACCTTTTGCTGCAATGCTTGCTAAATGTGTGACGCATAAAACTTGATGATTTTTAGCAATATTTTTTATTTTTGTTCCAACTGCTTTAGCAGCCTTTCCACTAATTCCTGTATCTATCTCATCAAATATTAAAACTGGTACTTTATCTACATCTGATAATACTGACTTTATACCTAGCATTATTCTTGACATTTCTCCCCCAGAAGCTATTTTTATTAGTGGTTTTTCCTCATCTCCAACATTTGTAGCAATTAAAAATTCTACATTATTTAATCCATTTTTGTTAAATTCATTGTTTTCATTAAACTCTACTTTACAATTAAATTTAGCATTTTTCATTTCTAAATCTTGAAGTTCAGTATTTATTTTTTCAGATAACTGTTTAGCATATGTTTTCCTTATTTTATCCATTTTCATTGATAAATCTGTCATCTCAGTCTGTAATTCTTTTATTTCTTTTTTTAGCTTATTATTATACTCATCTATATTCTCTATTTGCTCTATTTCTTTTTCTAACTCATCTTTATATGATAATATTTCTTCTATACTATTTCCATACTTTCTTTTCAATGAAAATATTAAATCTAACCTTGTTTCTATTTCATTTCTTTCTTCTTCATCAAAATATACATCTTCTTTCATAGCATTTATATCTCTTGCTATTTCTTGTACTTCATAATATGAACTTTTTAACTCTGATAATTTTTCAGCATATTTTTCATCTATTACTTCTATTTTCTCTAACGCTCTAATTGCTTCATTTATTCCATCTATTGCACCATTACTTAATGCATTATCAGAAATATCTAAATTTTCAGCAATCTTTTCTGAATTTAGCATAATTTTTCTTTGTTCTTCTAGTTTTTCATCTTCACCTAACTTTAAATTTGCAACTTCTATTTCATTAAATTGATAATGTAATAAATCTAACCTTCTTTGTTTTTCTTTATCATCACCATAATTCATTTTTAAAAGATTTTGTACTTCTTGATATCTATTATATAGCTCTCTATAATCCGTTTTTAATTTTTTAACTTCCTCACCAATGAAACTATCCAAATAAGCTATATGCGAATTTTTATCTAGTAAAGTTTGATTATCATTTTGACCATGTATATCTATTACTTTTTTCATAAATTCTTTTAACTCATTAACTGTTACTAACCTTCCATTTATTTTACACATATTTCTTCCATTTGAATATATTTCTCTTGATACTATAACATTTCCATCTATTGCGATTTCATTTTCTGGCATATATATGCATGCTTCTATATATGAATGATCTTCTCCTTTTCTTATCATCTCTTTTGAAAATCTTCCTCCAGATATTATTCCAAGAGAATCAATTATTAATGTTTTACCTGCTCCTGTTTCACCTGTTAAAACATTAAAACCTTGATTTAAGTCGATACTTAAATTATCTATAATTCCTATATTTTTAATATTTATTGTTGTTATCATACGCATACCTCCGAAAATATTTTCTGCAAATATCTGTTTGCTATGTTAGTATTATATATGCGAATTTTTGTTTTGTCAATACTTATTTTTAAAATATTAAACTATTAGGGACGGGATTAAATAGTTTAGTGAAATAATTGAAACTATAAAAACAAAATATTAATATATTATTTATTTAGTAACATTTTGTGGGGACCAACAAATTATAGCTTGTAAAAAATTTATTTTGTAAAACTTGTTTTTCATAAATAAATTTTTTTACAAGCTATTATGTAGTTGGGAGTTACTAAATAAATAATATATTAATATTTTGTAATAGAGCATTCAATTCACTAAACTATTTAACCCCGTCCCTAATAGTTTAAGCGCCTAATATTTAAAAAAATAAAAAGCCTTGTTTTAAACTTGGCTTCTTATTAAATAACTTAAATTTTATATTAATTATAATTCTAACTAAACATTCAAATAGTAATTAAATTAAACTAATTGTAATATTACAACTTCTGCAGCGTCACCTCTACGTTGACCTTTCTTAATTATACGAGTATATCCTCCAACTCTTCCTTCATATTTTGGAGCTAACTCATTAAATAATTTAGCTGTTAAATCTACTTTATTTCCTTCTGCATCTTTAACTTTATCCATCATTCTCATCATTTTTCTTCTAGCATTTAATCTTGATGGCATATCTTTTTGTCTTTTTTCAGTAGTAGTTTCTTTTACTACTCTTAAATATTCTTTACCGTTTTTGCTTTTTACTATTTCAGTTTCTTTATTACCCTTGCTATCTAATTTTGCTTTTACAACTTTAGCATCTACTGTTTCAAAATTATCTTTTTCTTTAACAGCTAATGCAATTATACTATCAGCCATAGCTTTAACTTCTTTAGCTCTAGCTTCTGTTGTTTCTATTTTTTCGTGTAAAATTAAGTCTGTTAATTGAGTTTTTAACATTGCTAAACGTATATCTGTTTTTTTACCTAATTTTCTATTTATAGCCAATTTTTTCACCTTCCTTTTTGTTCTTAGTCTTCTTCACTTGCAAAGTCTAAACCTAATGAATGTAATTTAGCAGTTACTTCATCTAAAGATTTCTTCCCTAAATTTCTAACTTTCATAATTTCTGATTGTGTCATTTTAGTAATATCTTCTACTGTTGATATTGATGCTCTCTTCAAGCAATTAAATGATCTTACAGATAATTCTAGATCTTCTATAGTCATCTCTAAAACTTTTTCTTTCTTGTCTTCTTCTTTTTCTATCATAACTTGTGTATTCTTTGCTGTTTCTGATAAATCTATGAATAACTCTAGATGTCCTGTCATAACTTTTGCTGCTAAACTTAAAGCTTCATATGGAGCTAAACTTCCATCTGTCCAAACTTCTATTGTTAATTTATCATAATCTACCATTTGTCCAACTCTAGTATTTTCTACTGAATAGTTAACCTTTTTTACTGGTGTATATATTGAGTCTATTGGTAATACTCCTAAAGGTTGATTATCTTTTTTATTCTTTTCAGCAGAATTATATCCTCTGCCCATATCAACTGTCATTTCCATTTGAAGATGTGCACCTTCTGAAAGTGTTGCTATATGTAAATCTGGATTTAGTATTTCTACTGAAGCATCTGTAATAATATCTCCAGCTTTTACTTCTCCTTCTCCTTTATAGTCTATTCTAATTAATTTTTCTTCATTTTCATGAAGTTTTAATCTTACACTTTTTAAATTAACTATTATTTCAGGTACATCTTCTACTACATTTGGTATCGTAGAGAATTCATGAACTACGCCTTCAATTTTAACGCTTGTTATAGCTGCACCTGGTAATGAAGATAATAATATTCTTCTTAAAGAATTTCCTATTGTAACTCCATAACCACGCTCTAATGGTTCACAAACAAATTTTGCATAATTGTTCTCATTATCTATTTCTAAGCATTTTATATTTGGCCTTTCAAATTCTATCATTTTTACCTCCTAATTTAGAAGTTCTAAGTTTGGGTTAGCTCTATGCCCATTTTTCCTATTTTTACCCCTATTACTTTACTTCTTAATACATAATATATATTTTTTATAAGTACATATATAATGTTTAAAGTTTTCTCATTATTTAGAGTAAAGCTCTACTATTAAGTGTTCCTCAACTGGTATATCAACATCTTCTCTTGATGCTAATCTTACAACTTTACCACTTAAGTTTTGAGGATCCTTTTCTAACCATTCTGGAACTGGTCTTCCTGCATTTTCTTCTAAGTTTAATTTTATTGCTCCATTATCTTTTCTTACTTCTCTTACAGATATTACATCTCCTGCTTTTACTAAATATGATGCTATATCTACCTTTCTTCCATTTACTTGAAAGGCTCCATGTGTTACAAGCATTCTTGCTTGTGCTCTTGAACTTCCGTATCCTAATCTATATACTACATTGTCTAATCTGCTTTCTAATAATTGTAGTAAAACTTCACCAGTTTTTCCTCTTGATTTAGAAGCCATATCAAAGTATTTTCTGAATTGTTTTTCACCAACTCCATAAAATGCTTTTGTTTTTTGTTTTTCTCTTAATTGAGTACCATATTCTGAAAGTTTCTTCTTTTTTTGTCCATTTTGTCCAGGTGCATAATTTCTTCTTGAAATACTGCATTTATCTGTATAACATCTTGAGCCTTTTAAGAATAACTTTTGACCTTCTCTACGGCAAATACGGCATTGTTCGTCTTTATATCTTGCCATTTTATATTTCCCTCCTTAATTATTCCTTTCTAAAGTTTTAATATTCTACTTTTTTTAATATTTTGCTTTTAATTTTATTGTTTTTAATTTATTGTTTTTAATTTATTGCTTTTAATTTTATTATTTTTAATTTATTGCTTTTAATTTTATTGTTTTTAATATTTCTTTATATTGATTATTTTTAATATTTTTGCCATTTTTTATACTCTTCTTCTTTTTGGTGGTCTACAACCATTATGTGGTATTGGTGTAACATCTTTGATGCTACTAATTTCCAAACCTGCTGATTGTAAAGATCTAATTGCTGCTTCTCTTCCTGAACCTGGTCCTTTAACAAAAACTTCTACAGTTTTTAAACCATGCTCCATTGCTGCCTTTGCAGCTGTTTCTGCAGCTTCACCTGCTGCAAATGGTGTGCTTTTTCTTGAACCTTTAAATCCAAGTTCTCCAGCACTTGCCCAAGAAATTGCATTTCCTTGAAC
>CANQDO010000043.1 GCA_947593355.1 uncultured Clostridia bacterium
CAATTATTTGCAATAGTATTTTTAATATTTTTTTAGTTATTTTTTGCTATTTTTAGGCTTATTGTCTACTTTTCTCGTTTTTTTGCATTTTTAAAAAATTCACACAAAATTCACATAAACTAATAGGGACGTTGTTAAATAGTTTAGCATGCTAAACTATTTAACAACGTCCCTATTAGTTTAAAATTTTTCTATTATATAATCACTTGTAATTTTAAAATATTTCATCAGTGCATCTGCTTTTCCAGATTTACCAAAAGTATCTTGTATTCCCATTCTTTCAACTTTAATAGGACGTTCAAAATAATTATCTCCATAAACTATGCTATGTGGTTGCTCACATAAAACTTCACAAATAGCACCACCTAAACCTCCTATTATACTGTGATCTTCTATTGTAATTATTCTTTTAGTTTCTTTAGCACATTTTATAATCATCTCTTTATCTATCGGTTTTATTGTATGCACATCCACTACTCTTACATCTATATTTCTTTTACTTAATTCTTCTTTTGCCTTTAATGCTTCTACAACCGCCACTCCTGTTGCAAATATTGTTGCATCAGTGCCTTCTCCAATTTGAACAGCTTTTCCTATTTCAAATTTTTGATTTTCATCATATATAACTGGCACACCATATCTTGATAACCTCAAATATACTGGCCCTTTAATTTTAGCTATTTCTTCTACTGCCCATTTTGTTTGAGTATCATCAGAAGTACTAATTACAGTCATGTTTGGAAGTGTTCTCATCATTGAAATATCTTCTAGCATTTGATGTGTGGCTCCATCTTCGCCAACAGTAATTCCTGCATGTGTTGCACATATTTTTACGTTTAAATTAGGATAGCAGATACTATTTCTAATTTGATCATAAGCCCTACCTGCTGCAAATACTGCAAATGTACTTACATAAGGTATTTTTGAGCAAGTTGCAAAACCTGCTGCTGTACTCATCATATCTTGTTCTGATATTCCTATATCAAAAAATCTTTCTGGAAATTGTTTTGCAAATATTTGAGTTTTAGTAGCAGTTGATAAATCTGCATCTAAAACAACTACATCTTTATTTTTTTCTCCAAGTTTAACTAACGCTTCTCCATAACTCTGACGAGTAGGTATTTTTTTATTTTCCATTTAAACTTCCTTTCAAATTCTATATTTTAATTTTTACTACAAGCAACTTTAAATTTTTACATTACTAAATCTTTCTACAAATAACTATACATTTTTATTAAGTTCTTCCATAGCTTGCTTATATTCTTCTTCATTTGGACCTTTTCCATGCCATTCCACTTTATTTTCCATAAAACTTACGCCTTTGCCTTTTATGGTTTTTGCAATTATTGCTGTTGGCATACCTTTGGTAGTTTTGGCAGTATTAAAGGCATCAATTAATTGTTCAATATTATTTCCATCAATTACTATTGTATTAAATCCAAAACTTTTAAATTTACCTTCTATATTATCTAATCCTTTTACTTTTCCTATTTCACCATCAATTTGCAAATTATTATTATCTACTATAACGCATAAATTATCTAATTTATACTTATGAGATGTCATTGCAGCTTCCCAAACTTGACCTTCTTCTATTTCCCCATCTCCTAAAATGCAATATACTCTATAGCCATCATGATTCAATTTGGAATTTAAAGCCATTCCATTACATACGGATAACCCTTGACCTAAAGAACCTGTTGTCATATCAACTCCTGGTACTTTTGTCATATCTGGATGCCCTTGTAATTTTCCATCTATATTTCTAAATTTTTGTAACTCATCTTCTGAAAAATAGCCTTTTTTTGCAAGCACTGCATACAATGCAGGTGAGCAATGACCTTTTGACAATACTAATCTATCTCTTACAGGTGAATTTGGCATTTTTTCATCAACATTCATTTGATTGAAATATAGTACTGTTAAAATATCTGCTATAGAAAGTGAGCCCCCAGGATGACCTGATTGAGCTCTATATACTTGTTCAACTATATCTTTTCTTATATCATTTGCAATTTTCTTTAATTCATCTACGTTAGTTATTTTCAAATATTTTCCCTCCTACTTATACTTGTAATAATCCATTTATCTTATCTAGCTTTTTCTGAAAATTATTTAATGTATAACTATTTTCTTGCATAACGATTCCTTTATTTTGATTTGTTATAGTTCTTGCACGACTATTTTGAATTTGCCTTCCTAATTCACTATTTTGCTGTTGCATAATATTTACTTCATTTCTAACACTTACTCTTTTACCATGTTTTATAGGGATTAATTTTACATTTTCATTTTTCATATTTATTTTTTCTTTTGTCTTTTCTTGGACCTGTTGCATATCTATCATTTCTGAAATTTGTTTATCATTTTCTACAACATCTAAAAAGTCTTGTATTTGATTATTAGACTCTACATCTACATCATCTATGTATGAATATAAATCTGATAAACTATCTTCAAATACATATGAATACTTTTCATTCTCCATTTCAAACATCAATAATTGTTTTCTTAATTCTAAATTAGTAATTCTAGTATTTTTTAGTTTCATTTTGCCTATTATTTTTCCAAATATTGATACCTTCTCTTGTTCAACCTTTGTTATTTCTTTTTCTATATTTTCTATTCTTGAATCTCTTACTAGCTCTTGTACTTTTTTATCAAACCCTTTAGCCAATATTTCTTTCAATTCTTTGTTATATTCTACTTTTTCTGCACTATTTTTTGATAAATTCTCTATTTCTTCTAAATTACTATTAATTTTTTCTAATTTTGCTGGCTCTTTTATTTTTTGCAACTGATCTACTATTACTGGTATGCTATCTTTTATTTTATTTATTGATACAAATATATTGGTATCATCTAGCTTTGTTACAGAGCAAGCTAATGACAACCTTCTAGTTAAACTAAAAAATTTTATTTGTTCTTCTCTTAAATTATAATAAGTAGTTTCTATACTATCAGGTATAAACTGTGCTTTTTCTTCTATACTAGACCTTTTTTTGGCAATTCTTAATTTAACATTTTTTTCTGTTTTTACATTTTTGCTTTTTACCTGTTTTGAACTTACTTTTACATCTTCACTCTTTTTTGTTATCTTTTGCATATTAACCAATGTATAATATAAATTATACTTTCCTTTCATACAAAGTTTTATTAATAATTTTATATCATTACACGTAAAAAAAGTCAATAAAAAACTAAATGTTCTTTCTCTTTATGAAAAAGAACATTTAGTTTTGCATGACACTTATTCTAAACAAAGTGTCACAAGGTAAACTTTGTCCGCATAGCAAATGCTTACATCAGATACCTGCAAAATATCTACTATTCTATATGTAATAATTTCTCTATGCCTAACATCCAGTTCATCTTTTGAATATATTATTTCATCGCCAACTAATTCTTTTCCTATTTCAGGTTGACTATATGAAAATAATATTACTGGAGGTTCGTTAGCACCTGTAATGCTTACCACATAGTATGCATCAGCAGTATGTATAACTGCTATACCCGCAGAAATTAGTTCAACCATTTCAGGCATAACTTCTATTGGCTGAACAAAACCTCTTTTCTGGATAACATATATTTTGCATTTGCTTTTTTTCTTTGGTACATCATCCATAAAACCTATGAAGGCCCGTTTACCTTGATAGCCTTCGTTTTCTTCTTGCTGTCTTCTTTCGTTTAGCCTTAACTTTAACATTTGTTAACCTCCAAAATTTTTTTATATTTTGTGACCTCTAATAATGAAAACACGAGGTTTCATACAAACCATCTAGGTCGTACATAATTTTATTATACTATATTTTACATAAAATAGCAAATTTAGCTTACATATAATAAATTTTTGCACAAGTTTCAATTTTATCTTTCCAAAGAATCATCTTCTCTTGTACTTTTAAAATAATATGGATTAAATTCAAAATCAAATCCTGTATATTTACTACGTTTTAAGTTCATATAGTTTTGCACTTCATTATGTGCTGTTTCATCTATTTGATTTATTCTATATGCTTTACCATCATTGTAAGTAAGTGGTACAATATAACGTTTCTTTCCTTTTACACTAATGCAATACTTATTATTAACAGGCATTTCACTACCATATACAGATGTAGCATTTTGAAATTTATTAAAGCTCTCTCTGATATAAGTATCATTACAATTTAATACTTTATTAATAACATCTTCTTCTGAAAGCTCATATAAATCATCAACTGTTATATATCCTTTAACATTCATTGATTTTACTATATCAGCAAAAAATTGCATAACTGTTCTCATATTGTCATTATCATAATTAGCACATATATTTAAAACTGCATGTAAATATTCTTTGCAAATTTGAGGAGTCTTAAATCCCAATTCTTCTACTCCATCTTCATTTTTTAAAACTGTAATATCGTTATAGTATTTTGAAATTTCATCTAAATTCCATGCATTATATAAAAATAATCCATTAGAAAAATTATATTCAAATCTATCTGCACTCAATCTAGGAGTATCATTGTCAGCAATCGGATAAATATGATAATCAGAAACCTCTTTAAGCATTATTCCATCACGATCTAATAAATTCATTATTGTTTTTGAATTTTTTATTATTTCTTCTGTTCTTTCTTCAGTAGACTCCTGATGTTCAGAATCTCCATTCATAAAATCAATACAATGTTTAAACGTTGGTGTTGCTATATCGTGAAAAAGCCCTGCTAATGTTTGTTTTTTATTTTTTGTAAAATTCCATATAATTAGTGCTACACCCACACTATGGTCCAATGTAGAATTAAAAGCTTTATAATTGTATATTTTTGAATAATCCGTTCCACAAACCATACTTATCCCTGAAAGCCTTTGAATTTCAGGTGTATCTATATAATCTAATAACCATTCTGGAAAAACAGGTGATAATATATTAAAATACTCTTTTCTTAATTTATTTAAATTATCATAATATTTACTCATAGATTTTACCTCTTTCTTTTTTAATTTATCATTATCTATTACCTTATGTTTTCACCTCTGCAAAAGTATTATATCATATAATACTTTAAACAACCACACTTGTCAATAAACAAGTGTGGTTGTGAAAATTTTAATTATGTTTTCTGTAGTTTTTAAATGCAGTTTCAGCTATATCATAGTTACTGTCAAGAAAAAGCTTTTGAAGTACTTTAGGAGTTGCATTAGCATTTTTTGCTACTTCTTTCCTTACATCATCGTCTTCATCTTCTGCAAGTTTCAAAAGCACTTCAGAAGTTGCATTGCTACTTTTTGCCACTGTTTTTCTTACATAATAGCTTTTATCTTTTGAAAGTTTCAAAAGAATTTCAGAAGTTGCATTAAAATTTACTACTACTGCTTCTCTTACCTCGTCGATTTTATCTTTTGAAAGTTTTAAAAGAATTGTACGAGTTGCATTGAAATTTTTTGCTACTGCTATTCTTACATTATCGTCTTCATCTTCTGACAGTTTCAAAAGAATTTCAGGAGTTGTATTGCTATTTTCTGCTACTGCTACTCTTACCTTATGGTAATCATCTTTTGATAGTCTCAAAAGAATTTCAGGAGTTGCATTGCTACTTTCTGCTACTGCTACTCTTACATAATCGTCTCCATCTTCTGACAGTTTCAAAAGAATTTCAGGAGTCACATTATCATTTTGTGCTACTGTTTGTCTTATACAGAATTCTTTATCCTCTGAAAGTTTCAAGAGAATTTCAGGAGTTGCATTAACATTTCTTGCTACTTCTATTCTTACTATCCAGCATTCATCTTCTGAAAGTTTTAAAAGAATTTCAGAAGTCGCACTAACATTTTTTGCTACTTCTATTCTTACCTTATCATTTACATCTTCTAAAAGTTTCAAAAGAATTTCAGGAGTTGCATTAACATTTCTTGCTACTTCTATTCTTACTATCCAGCATTCATCTTCTGACAGTTTCGAAAGAATTTCAACAGTTACACTAGTATTTGCTGCAACATTCTGTCTAACTTCACTTTTTTCATCTTGTGCAAGTGCTTTCAGTACATTTGTATTGGATGCACTTTTTGCCAGCATTATCCGGTCTTTAAGAGAAATATCGGATAATTCAATTGAATTTTTCATTTTTTTCTCTCCTTTAAATTTTTTAATTAAGGCTTATTGTCCTTTGTTTACAAATTATATCATTTTGATTATGTAAAGTCAAGGCGTTTTTACTTAAATAAATGCAATGATGCAATACAATGACCTATCTAATTATCATCAGTCACATTCTTTCTCTCCTGCTCTAGCAATTTTCTTTATTCTTTAAATCTTATTTAAATAAATTTTCTAATATTTCACTTAATACTTTTTCTCTATTTTTTGAAGTATCTATATATTTTATTCCATATTTAGGACATTCTACTTTTAACATTTCATTGTTATTATACCAATCTTGTGCATGTTCTAATAAATATTCTTTAGATAAACCATAAGTCCAGCTTTCCTTTGTGTCATATGTAATACATTGATTTACCATATCTTCAGGTTTTAAATTTCCTAGACCTAGACATAACACTATTGTACTATTAAAATCTATCATTTCTTTAACAATTTTAGGATGCAGTTGACCACTTTCTAATATATATCCATATTCATTTGTATCTTTTCTAATTAATGAGTTATACAATTCTAAAAGAGTTCTTTGAAAATATTCTCCGTGTTCAAATTCTTTCTGTTTATCTATATTTTTTATATAATATTGTTCTTCATTTTTTGCCCTAATCATTGCCCATTTTAAAGCATCACTATGTATTAAATTATAACTATTGTATTTATCTTTTATCATTTTACTTAAAGTTGTTTTCCCTGCTCTTCCTATTCCCATAATTAATATATTCTTCATAATTCATATCTTACCTTTCTATATTTTTCCACATACACTTTAGTAGGGTTATATTCAAATTACAACTGCTCCACTATCAAAATGGCTTGTTTTATTTATTTCTAATAATTAATATCTTCATTTTCATTACCTCCATAGTTTTTTAAGTGTTTCATATATTCTTTTATACTTTCATCACTTATAATTTGATTTTCTTTCCACATAATTTACTTATAAATTATTTTTTATTTCCGGAAACAAGTCATATAAATTATAACCCAATAAATTATCAAAATATTCCTTTAGTTTATATGTTTCTTTAATATGATATTGTGTGTTTGAATATGCACCTCTCCTAATCATAATATCAATTAGTCTTTTATCAATAGTAAATATTTTTCTCCCCTGTGGACACATTAAATCACATAAATTTATTATTTTTTCTTCTATTGTATATTTATGATTTTTCACAAATTGTGCTAAAAAAGGATTATCAGTTGGATTTGGAACCCCTCCAGCAGTACAAATAATATCATTATTTAAGTATGAATGAGTTAAACATATATTGCAATATTCTTCATCATATCCTTTATCTTTTAGATAGTTATACCCTCTCATAACGTGTCCGTGAGATTCACCATTATATTTACCAATATCGTGTAAATATCCAAGGGTTATAGCTTTATCTACATCTACATTATATTGTTTTTCTTTTAATGCTTTTGCAATTATACCTGCTGTTTTCCCAACAGATATACAATGACCTATCCAATTATCATTAGTCGCATTTTTTCTTTCCTGCTCTAATAATTCTCTTGCTTCTTTACTTGTTAACTTCATAATTCATACTCCTTTATTTCACAATTTTTAAGTCCACGACTTAAGAATTTTCCATCATTAATTCCTTCAAAATATGCACTAAATCCTTTTGATACTCCACTATGAGCAACTATAAGTACAGCATTATAATCTTTTTGTTTTAATTCATCTAAAAAACTATATACCCTATTAAAGAAGTCTTTTATATTTTCTGATGTGCCATATTGTATGCTAGTATTATAGTTCCAATATTCTTCTCTATCGGTTACTTCAAGAGGTTTACCACTTAAATCTCCACAACTTCTTTCTTTAATTCTATCATCATAAATAATTTTAATATTATTAACATTAATTATATTGGCAGTATGTTTTGCCCTTATATATGGTGATGATATAATAATGTCAAATTTTATATCTTTCATTTTTTCTCGTAGTTCTTCTGCTTGTGTAATTCCTAACTCATTTAAGTCCTCATCAACTGTGCAATATTTTCTTAAAGCATTATGAGGAACTTGTCCGTGTCTTACTATATATACTTTCATATCTACTCTCCTAACTTTTTAAATAAATCATTATATACTTTATCTACATCTATATAGTTTATCATTATTATTTTATGATTATCATTAGTTAATTCATAAGATGTATTATCATTAATATTAGGTAGGCTTATCTTTTTGCTTGTAAACCATTTTTTATTTATTATATATGCAACTACAGATATATCCCAAATAACCCTTCTTTCTTGTATTCCGTGATAGCCATCATTATAAAATCTATCAATATGAGAATATGGTGCTACAGTTATCGCTTCGATATTAAATATGTCTTGATTTTTAAGTAACTAGCTAAGAGCAAATTGATCATCACATTCATTATATGTATCTGTATCTAAAATCACATTTACTTTTTTATTTTTCAAAGAGGTAATAAATTCATAAATTTCTTTCCAATTATGCACTCTTTTTAATTCGTTTTCTTTTCTATTATAAGGTGTATCCATAAGTAATGCAATAATTCCACTATTATCAACTTCTATTAAAATTCTAGTAGAATCATCTATCATTATATCAATATCATTTTCTAGGCATATTTTTGCTTTTTCTAAAGAATTATAAGCATTGGTAAGTATAAGTTTATCATATACTATGTTATATTTATTTAACCAATCAAAAGTCATTTTATAAGGATCAGAATATTCTCCATTATCTCTACCACTTATAATATATATTTCATTTTCCTCTTCTTTTAATTTTCTTATATATTCTGGTGCGTCTTCTAAAACATTAAGACTTTTAGCAATTCTTTCAATATTATTGTAATAAAATTCATCTAATTCTTCTTTGCTCCAATCAAACATCCCTCTTGTTATATATACATCATTATTTATAATTCCAGTATTTCTCAATTTTTTATCGTGATTTAAAAATTCGTTTAATAAAACTTCATTAAAATTAGAAATCACATTGTCTATATCTACACCTATTTTCATATCATTTCCCACTTTCAATTGTTTTCACTGATATATTATCATAAAATATAATAATTATCAAATAA
>CANQDO010000044.1 GCA_947593355.1 uncultured Clostridia bacterium
CGTTGCCCCATTTAAGAAAATGTAATTCGCTTACCGCTCATAACATTTTCTAAAAAGGTCCCCACGAATCACTTCGAAAAATATAATATTATTGTTTTGAAAATAGTATAGCTATTTTTTTGCTAAACTATTTAACCCCGTCCCTATTAGTTTAGCATTCTAAATATTGCATATGCAAAAGGTGCTATAAATAATAAACTATCTATTCTATCCAACATTCCACCATGTCCAGGAATTAAGTTACTATAATCTTTTATATCAACATGCCTTTTTATACTAGATGCCGCAAAATCTCCAAGTTGACCTATAATACTTAAACCTATTGCTACTATCGTTATTATTAAATATGAATAATTCATGTTCCAAAATGTATTTATTACATAAGTATAAATTAGTATTAATGCAACTGCACCTATTATTCCACCTATACAACCTTCTATTGATTTTTTAGGGCTTACTTTACTAAATTTATGTTTTCCTATTAATTTTCCCACAAAAAATGCAAATATATCTGTTCCCCATGCTGCAAATAATACATACCATATTAATAAATTGCCTTTAGGCATACCATCTACAAATGCAACAAACATTGTTAAAAATACTACATAGCATATTCCAAGAAGTGTATATGCAACATCTTTTAAATCTGTTTTCATATCTGTTGCAATAATTTGTGCAAATAATAGCAAAAGTATGGTAGGAACTGAAAGTGTTACTATTATTTGTAGCCAAGCTTCTGGTATTATATGTACAAAAGCTATGCTGGTACAGCATAAATAGCCTACCCACCTTACAGGCTTTGATACCTTTGATACTGCATTAAAATACTCACTCATACTTATATATGCAATTATTGTTAATGCTATGTCCACTATGTATTTATTTTGTATTAATAAAACTATTAATACTAATGGAAATCCTAATAATGCTGATGTTACTCTTTTAATATTCATTTTGTTCTCTCTTTCATATATATTTTTTCTATTGTTGTATTAGTTATAATTGTTTCATTTCATATTATAATTTAAAGTCTATGAATTTTAGTTTGCTCCAAATTTTCTATGTCTTTTCATAAATACTTCTATTGCTGCATCTAAATCCTGCTCTGCAAAATCTGGCCAATTTTTTTCTATAAAAAGAAACTCTGAATACACTATTTGCCATGGTAAAAAATTACTTGTTCTTATTTCTCCGCTTGTTCTAATTAATAAATCTGGATCTGGAATACCTGCTGTGTATAGGTTATTAGAAACTGTTTCCTCTGTAATATTTTCTACTTCTAATTTTCCTTCTTTTACATTACTTGCAATTTGCTTTACTGCCTTTACAATTTCATCTCGTCCACCATAATTTAAAGCTATAGTAAATGTAACGCCCGTATTATTCTTCGTTCTTTCCATACATTTTGCTATACTTTTTTGCATTCCTGTATTCAAAGCAGAAATATCACCTATAACTTTTACTCTTATATTTTCTGTATCTGCTCTTTTACTATAATCATCTAAATAATTTTGAAGAAGTAACATTAATGTTTTTACTTCATCTTCTGCCCTTTTCCAATTTTCAGTTGAAAAAGCATAAACAGTTATATATTCCAAACCTATTTTATTAGCATACCTTACAATTTTTTCTAACGTTTTTGCTCCTTCTTTATGCCCTAGTTTTGGATCTAACCCTTTATTTTTAGCCCATCTTCTATTTCCATCCATTATAATTGCAATATGCTTTGGCATTTTTTCTTTTTCCAATATCATTTCATTCCTTTCCTGCTAGATACTTAAGTTGCACATAACTATATAATTATAATGTCATAACTTCTTTTTCTTTGTCTTCTGAAATTTTATCTATTTTTTCAATGTATTCATCTGTTAATTTTTGAACTTTGTCTTCTGCTTGTTTTAATTCATCTTCTGTTATTTCTGAATCTTTTTCCATCTTTTTAAATTCATCTATTCCATCTCTTCTTACAGATCTTACTGCAACCCTAGCTTCTTCTGCCATTTTTTTAACATCTTTTACTATTTCTTTTCTTCTTTCTTCATTTAATTCTGGAAAACTTAATCTAATTACATTTCCATCATTATTTGGATTTATTCCTATATCTGATGCAAGTATTGCTCTTTCAATTTCTTTTAATACGCTTTTATCCCATGGTTGAATTACTATTAACCTTGCTTCTGGAACTGAAATTCCTGCCACTTGATTTATTGGTGTTGGTGTTCCATAATATTCTACTGAAATTTTATTTAGTATTGCAGGATTTGCTCTACCTGCTCTTATTTCTGATAAATTTTCTTCATAAACACTTACTGTTTTTTTCATTCTTTCTTCAATATTTGTATAATCCATAACTTTCCTCCTAAAATTATTTTATTAATTTATTCCTTTACTATCGTTCCTATTTTTTCTCCTTTGATTATTTTTACCATATTTTCTGGTTCTTTTATTCCAAAAACAATTAATGGTATTTTATTATCTCTACATAGTGATGTAGCAGTTGAATCCATTACTTTTAAATCTTTATTTAATATGTCTAAATATGTAATTTCATCATATTTTACAGCGTTCTTGTCTTCTTTTGGGTCTGCTGAATATACTCCATCTATAGTTTTGGCTAATAATATTACATCTGCTTCTATTTCTGCTGCCCTTAAAGCTGCTGCTGTATCTGTTGTAAAATATGGATTTCCTGTACCACAAGAAAATATTACTATTCTTCCATTTTCTAAATGCTTTTCTGCTCTTCTTTTTATAAATGGTTCTGCAACTTCTCTCATTTCTATTGCAGTTTGCAACCTTGTTTTTTGCCCTCTAGCTTCTAGTGCATCTTGTATTGCCAAACCATTCATAGCTGTTGCAAGCATTCCCATATAGTCTGATGTAGTCCTTTCCATTTGATGACCATATTTTCCTCTCCAAAAGTTACCTCCACCTACTACTATTGCTATTTGTGTACCTAATTCAGCTAATATTTTTATTTGATCACATATTTTACCAAGTACATCTGCATCTACTCCTGTTTTTTTCTCTCCTGCCAATGCTTCTCCACTCAATTTTAACAATATTCTTTTATACTTTGTTTTAGGCACTTTTTACACTCCCCTTACTATTTACTTTTACGATTTATATTCTATCATATAACTATTAAAAAAAGAAACATTTTAGTAAAATTTTTTTATATTTTTTAATAACTATAATACCTGATGCTAATCATAAGGTTTTTCTAGTTTTTCTACTAATATTTTCAACATATATTTTATATTTTTTTGTTCAAAATAAATTATAAATAAATAAATGAGGATAAAAAAATGAATAAAATGTTAAACAATAAAATTAATTTTTTTAAAAAAGAACAAAAAAAGTACAAAATCATTTTTTTCATTTGTATTATTATATGTATTATTTCAGTTATTATTTATTTTTTTATTAGATACGATATGCAAAAAAATGATGAAATTTCTAAAAATCTGGCTAATGGTTTTTCTTTGACTACATTATATTCAAACTCAATAAGCGAATATTCTAGCGAAAAATTAGAAGTCTCACCTCAACCATTTGTTATAGGTCTAATACAAATTGACAAAATAAAACTGATGTATCCTATTTTATCTGAAACAACTCGTGAACTACTAAAACTTGCTCCGTGCAGATATTATGGCCCTATGCCTAATGAAACTCGGTAACCTTTGCATTGCTGGTCATAACTATGTTGATAATAAATTATTCAGTAATATTAATTTACTTACCATTAATGATATTGTTAAAATATATGACTTAAAAGGAAACTGTTTAGAATATGTTGTTTTTGATATTCAAGAAGTTCCAGCAACAGATACGTCTTGCACAATGCAAAATAATGATAATGTAAAATATGTTACTCTTATTACATGTAATAATGTGAATGGATTAAGACATATTGTAAAATGTAAAAATAGCTAATAAAATCAAAATAGGGTAAACCCTAATGGATTTACCCTTTATATTTTTTATAAATTACATATTTTTATAGTCTTTTACTCTCTTAAATGCATAAATCGCTGAAATTAAAGCAACTATTATAAGTGCAAATATTATATAATCACTAGCATCTCCTGTTTGTGGTAAGTTACTTGTATTGCTATAATTACTTGTATTGCTTTTAGCAGTATTTTGTGTTGCTGGAGTAACTGTATTTGTTGTTGGTGTAGGTGTTGGAGTTGGTACAGTATTTGTTGTTTGAGCATTTGCTTGTTCATTTCCTGCTGTATTTGATGAACCTGCATCTAGGAAATTTCCTGGCATACTTACCGCTTTTACACTTATACTTCCTAATAATAATACCATTATTAAAGCTACAATAGTTATAATTTTCATTGATTTGTTTTTCATAATTCATATCTCCTTCTTTTTCGTGAATTTTTATTATTATTTGTTTTTTATGCTAATTTATGCATAACTATACAAAATTTCTTTACATCTATTGATATTTTACAACCTTTTTACCTTATAGTCAATAGCTTTTCTGTTACTTTTTTGTTTCTGTTATATTACAATTATATTACACATTAAATCTAAATAATACTATATCACCATCTTGCATAATATATTCTTTTCCTTCTGAACGTATTAATCCATGTTCTTTACAATTTTGCATTGAACCTTCTTTTATTAAATCATCATAAGATACTATTTCTGCTCTTATAAATCCTCTTTGTATATCTGTATGTATTTTTCCTGCAGCATCTGGTGCTTTAGTTCCTTTCTTTATTGTCCATGCTCTAACTTCTGGCTCTCCAGCAGTTAAAAATGACATTAATCCTAGTAAATCATAACTTGTTTTTATAACTTTATCTAGTCCAGATTCCTCTAATCCTAATGCTTCTAACATTTCTTTTTTATCATTATCATCTAATGAAGAAAGTTCTTCTTCTATTTTTACGCAAAGTGGTATAACTTTTGCATTTTCTTTTTTAGCATGTTCTTCAACTTTTTTTACATTTTCATCTTCATTTACATTTTGTAATTGTTCTTCTGAAACATTTGCTATATATAAAACTGGTTTAGCTGTTAATAAATATAAATCTTTAATTGACTCTTCCTCTTCTTCTGTAAGTTTTACCGTTCTTGCACAATTTCCTTTTTCAAGTACATCTTTTATTTTTTCTAATGCATCTACTTCAACTTGATATTTTTTATCTGCTTTTATCTTTTTCTTAGCATTTTCTAAACGCTTATCAACAGCTTCCATATCTGCAAATATTAATTCCAGATTAATAGTTTCTATATCTCTTAATGGATCTATGCTTCCATCTACATGAACTATATTTGAATCTTCAAAACATCTTACTACATGTGCTATTGCATCTACTTCCCTTATATGTGATAAAAATTTATTTCCTAAACCTTCGCCTTTACTTGCACCTTTTACTAAACCTGCTATATCTACAAATTCTATAATAGCATGTGTAGTTTTTTCTGGATTATACATTTTTGTAAGTACATCTAGCCTTTCATCTGGTACAGGTACAACTCCTACATTTGGCTCTATTGTGCAAAATGGATAGTTTGCACACTCTGCTCCTGCATTTGTAATACTATTAAATAATGTTGATTTTCCTACGTTTGGTAAACCTACTATTCCTATTTTCATTTTTTGCTTCCTTTCATTATCATACACTTTGATTTTTATTTTTGGAGCACTTACAATACAGACATGCAAAAAATAATAAGCCTATTGCAATTACTCTTTTCATATAATTTAACATATTTTTAAGTTATAATCAACCCTTGAATAATTTTTTGTATGATTTCCATGTCTTCTATTCTATTAATTGCAAAACATTTCTTGCCAAAATCTTTTATAGAAGCACCTAGATGATACATTTCTTTATTATCTATAACAATTTTCGTTTAAGGTGAAATTTTTGCACCTTAAAGATTTATATTTTCATTTGATAATTCATTTTGAATAGCCAAATTATTTTCTTCCATAATCTCACATCCTTTTTATTTGCATATATTATAAAACATTTGTTTGTATATGTCAATAGTTTATATTCTTTTTTCTATTATTTTAAATTTGTTAATTAGAGCCAATATAGGCTCTCACTCAATTTTTGTTTCCCTTGTATTTAAATTTTTTAGACTGGAAAGAGCAGAATACAATTCTGTATCCTGCTCAAATAAAATCACTCAATTTCCCAGATATTTAATATCTCTTTCCTTATACTGTCACTTGCAACTTTATTTTCATAAACTTCCGCAAGAATTTCAGAATCTTCTTGTTCCTTTACAAGAATTTCAAAGATTTCTTCTGTACAACTCATGTTTCCAGCAACTCTGTATCGCACATAATAACTTTCATCTGAAGCAAGTTTTTTTAAAGCATTTACTGAAGTCTTTTCATCTTCAGCAATAATCTCTCGTACCTGCTCATCTGAATCATCTGCCAGAATATTTCGAATTTCATCATCAATCTTTGAATTTTTAGCAAGACTACGTTTTACCTGCGAATAGTTACACATTGCAAGCTCACACAGTATCGCTACATCTGTGAGTGGACTTTCAGCAATTCTATCCAGTATTAAATGCCACAACTGAAGATTGTCTGCTTTCATATCATATATTGCAGAAATCATTTTTCCCGTAACCTTAGAACTATCTAATATGCCTATTAGAAGTTCTTCTTCAAATGTTACATTGGATGACTCTTGTTTGTGAGTATCACTTTTTTGGTAATTGCTCACAATTAAATTAATGATTTTATCAAGAATCCCACTATCTACTTTTGGAGAAGTTACAATAGCTTGTAATAGTTCATACTTCTTGCCATAAATTTTTTCACTTAAAGCCCAGTCAGTAAATTCATCTAAAATTTTAGTTGTAATGTGCTTATGATGGCAAAGACTTATCAACATATCTGCATAATTATAAGCATAATGATATTTTACATGTTCTTGTTCATAGTCTACATCACCTTTTAAAGCAAAATTTGCAACTTTTTGAATTGCCTTTCTACTCGAATTTTTGCTTTTAAGAAGTTTTTTAGGTACTTCAATTCCAAATGTAAAGGATTTATAGTGATGAAACGCTACGATATCCATTGTTTCTTCATTAGAATTTTCATTACCTCCCAAATAATACATAAGACATTCCTTGTCAGAATCGCTATCTACTAAAAAATCTTTTTTAGCAATTTCTAACAATTGATTAGCATCTTTTGAATATAAAGCACATCTTTGGGCAAACAGCATTTCTTCTGAAGGAAGAGTTGCCAATGGAACTACAATTACTTCTGGTGACTCATAATAATCCCGATCATCTTCTGCTTCCATTAACGCATACATAGTACTTTCTCCTTTCGCATAAAAGCATTGTTGATAGTAATTAAGAATTGAGTAATATATATACCTATTGCAAGTAATTAACTTTACAATAGGAACTAAAAATTTTTTGCTAGAATTCTAGCAATTCGGTAAAATTATATCATGATTAACATAATTTGTAAATATATTTTCAATTATTTTATGTTATACTATTATTCACATTAAACGCCATCTTTTCATTATAAATTTAGGTTGACACTCCTTGTTACAAGTACATTTCAATTTTTAACTATATTTGACAAAATAAAAAATTCTGTATATAATATAGATAGAAAATGAGAAACACAAAGTGTGTTGCCAAGAAAAACAGATAAACCATTCACTCGGTCAAAAGCAGAATGGTTTATTTTTTATTTGCACAAAATTATTACCAATGCAATAATCAAGGCAATAGCTATGATTGTAATCACTACTAATCCAAAGAATAGTAGATATATTATTTGTAATAATACTGTTTCCATAGCACCACCTCGCTTTCTCACAGCTAACCTGTGTTCTATGTAAGGTGGCAACACACTCTGCTTATTCTCATTTTCTATGTTTAACATAATATACTATTTATTTATTTTTTTCAAGCGAGCGAACATATTTTTATGATAAAATTTTTATTTTATTATTACGTGGATATTAGAGTTTACAACCTAATCTAGTATATCTCCTTGTTACAAGTACATTTCAATTTTAACTATATTTGACAAAATATAAAATTCTGTATATAATATAGATAGAAAATGAGAGCCACAGAAATGTGTGCTACCATATAAATTATATGTTAAAACACCACAAAGCTTGGCCGAGCATATGTGGTGCTTTTATTATTTGCTCAAAATTACTACTATTGCAATAATCAAGGCAAATGCTATAATAGTCATTCCTACAAAACCGTAGAAAAGCAAGTATACTATCATTAACAAAGCTTGTTCAACCATATAGCACCACCTCCATTCTCACAGTAAAACTGTGTATGTAAGTGGTAGCACTCACACTGCTTATTCTCATTTTCTATGCCTAATACCATACAATAACCATTTTGATTTTTCAAGCGAACAAACATATTTTTATGATAAAATTTTTATTTATATTGCATTAAAATTGCATTAATTAGTCAAAATAAAACCATATAAAGTATTGATATTTCAATATTTATACGGTTTTTTAACTGGAGCGGACGTCGTAGTTATCTACAACTTTTTTATCTCTTTGACGATTGATACATATATCAATCAATTTATTAAAATATATCATAATTTATATAAATTGCAATAGTATAAATATAATATTTTTTCAAAAATTTGTTTTGTTCGCTTGTATTTTATAATAAAATGTTATATATTGGTAAACATAGGAAATGAGAATAAGCAGATGTGGTTTGCCACCAATTATACGAATTATCGTAGGAGAGGTGGTGATGTTTATGGTTAAAGTGATACTATTTTTTATAATAT
>CANQDO010000045.1 GCA_947593355.1 uncultured Clostridia bacterium
ATAAATAATATATTCATGTTTTGTAATATAATAATCAAATCCACTAAACTATTTAACCCCGTCCCTATTAGTTTAACACCTCAAAATCATAGCCTATAAATAGACCATTATCTAATACCCCATCTATTTCATTTATCTTTTTTTCATAGTCTGCTTCTATCTTATCAAACCAAGCATGTAACATTGCTTTTCCATTATCTGTTATAAATATATCATCCTTTATTTTTGATTTTTTTATTTCAACACTTTTGGCGCCCAATTTTTTTAATGCTTCTTTTACATTTTCAATTTTATCTATATCACATTCTACAGGAACTGGATGATTTTGACCTAATCTTTCCACAAATTTGCTATTATCTACTAATATATAGTTTTTCTTTGAACTTTTCATATTTAATTTTTCTCTATATAATGCGGCTCCCATTCCTTTTATTAGCCATTTATTTTTATCTATTTCATCAGCACCATCAAAATACCAATCTAGCTCTACTGTGCCTATTGGGCAAGTTTCTATTTCAAGTTCTTCGCATAAATTTTCTATTATTTTAGATGTTGGTACTGCCTTAATTTTTAGGTTTTGCTCTTTTATTTTTTTAGCAATTTCTAATATTGCCATGTAAGATGTACTTCCTGATCCAAAACCTATAATGTCTCCATCTTTTACTTTTTTAGCAATTTCTTTTCCTAATCTTATTTTTTCTTCCTTGTTTGTAATATTATTTTTCCAATCAAATTCTTCCATATTTGCCCCCTTATTCAATACTCTTTAAACTTTCTACCATGTCGATTTTCTTTAATGCAAAATATGTAGCTAAATTTACTATCATAGTAAATACCCAAGTTATAATTATTGAATATATATAACTTTCGAAATTTATATCTGTACTAAATTTTAACATATTTAATTCGCAAGTAGATAGTACAAATATATTTAAGAAATAGCCGAATACTAATCCCAATATTATTCCTATTATCGTCAATAATACGGTTTCTCTTGTTACGTATTCATAAACTTCTCTATTGTAAAAGCCAAGTACTTTTATTGTAGCAAGTTCTCTAATTCTTTCGCTCATATTTACGTATGCTAAGTTATACAATACCACAAATGCAAGTAGTCCAGCTGATATAATTAGCACTATTACTACATAGTTTAATGAACTCATCATGTCGTCCATCATGCTTTCTATTACATCTGTTCTCATTACAGAAGCAACTTCGCTTCTTTCTAATATTTGCTTTGAAAGTTCATCAAAACTTTCTTTACTTAAATTTTCTACATTTGTTACAGATATTGTATTGGTGCTATATTCTCCATATAATTGTTCATATGTATTTTTAGTCATATATGTGTAATGATAAATGTAATTTTCTACTATTCCACTAACTTCAACTTCTTTTTCTATATCGTCTTTATCTTTTAATAGTATTTTATCTCCTTCATTTGCGCCAATTAATTGTGATACTTTTTGTGTTATATATACTTTTCCATCTTCTAAACTTATTTCCTTCTTTGTTTTTGCACTCAATATATTTATAACTTTTGAAATTTCACTTGTATCTTTAGGCACTATTATTTGTACTTCTTCTTCGTTACTTATTTTTTGTTCTTCTGGCAAATCTTTATTATTTATATTGTCTAACTTTCCTGCTGAAATATTTACCTCTACTGCATCTTCTATTTCTGGTTTTGTAGTTAAATTTTGTATAAATTTAACCTTTTGTTCTTCTTCCAAACTTGACTTTAATGTTATCTGCATATCATACTTATTTATTCTTCCATATTGGTCTGAAAGTATTCTTGATACCGAATCTTTTAAACCAAAGCCTGTTAATATTAAAGCTGTGCAACCACAAATGCCAAATATAGTCATTAAAAATCTTTTCTTGTATCTGAATATATTTCTAATTGTTACTTTTCTTGAAAAACTTAACCTTTTCCAGATAAATGTTACTTTTTCTAGTAAAACTCTTTTTCCCATTTTAGGTGCTTTTGGTCTCATTAATTCTGCTGGTGCATATTTCAACTCTTTTAATACTGTTATAAGTGTTGCTCCCAATATGCAAGCATTAATTAATATTAAGCCAATTCCACCATATAGTATATCGAATTTAACTACAAATTCATCTATTGTATACATCATACTATACATTAGCCAAATTATTCTTGGAAGTGTTGCAAAGCCTACACACATGCCTAGTATTCCACCTATTATACAAGCAAGTGCTGCATATATTAAATACTTGCTAGCTATTTGAAATTTGTTATAACCTAATGCTTTTAATGTTCCTATTTGAACTCTTTGTTCCTCTACCATTCTTGTCATAGATGTTAGTGATATTAAAGTTGCAACAATGAAAAATACTATTGGAAACACTGTTGCTATATTTTCTATATTTTGTGTATCCTGTACAAAACTATTGTAACTTATATTAGAATTTCTATCTAATATATACCACTCTGGATTCTCTATTTCTGATATTTTTTGCCTTGCATCTATTAATTTTTGCTCTGCATCATTTATTTTTTCATTAAATTCTTTTTTGTTTTCTTCTAATTCTTTTTCGGCATTTTGTAGTTCAGTTTTTGCAGAACTCAAACTTTTTCTGGCTGATTGTATTTGAGAATATGTATTATTCTTTGTTGTTTGTAAGTTTGCTTCATTTTTGCTTATTTCATTTTTTGCATTGTTTATTTGATTTTGTGCTTCTTCTAGTTCATTTTTTCCGATTTGTTATTTCATCATCAATTTTTTTAATTCCTGCTTCTAGCTGTGTTTTAGCAATTTGCATTGTTGTAATAGAATTTTCTATTTGTAGTTTTTGTTCTTCCAATTCAGCTTTCATCTCTTCTGGAAGACTTTCATTTTTTAATGCTTCCAAAAGTTGATTATATTGCTTTTGAACGCCCTCTAAATTTTTATTTACTGTATCTAGTTGTTCCTGTGTTTGCTTTTTCAAGTTTTCTGCTTGTGCAAAACCTTCTTCTGCTTCTTTCTTTTTTGTTTCAAAATCTTTTTCATTTTGAGCAAGTGTATCTTTTGCTTGCTTTATTTGATTTTCTGCTTGCGAAAATTCGGCATTTGCCTTTGCTTCATTTTGATTTATTGTATTTTCATTTGAATTTATCTCATCTTTTGCCTTTTGGATTTCTGCTTCTGCATCTTGTATCTTTTGCTGTGCATCTGCTTTTTCCTTATCAAAATCCGCCTGAGCTGAATCTACTTTTTCTGTTGCCTCATCTATTAAACTATTATATCTAGCTGTTTGTCTTTCCTCTTTTATACCTTCTACCTTATCCATAACATTTTCTACATAATTTTTATATTCATCTGTAGAAGTTGTCATATCTCTTGTTTTTTCTAAAGTCATATAAATTTCTGTATATATGTCTGAATTAAAATTATCTCTATTACAATAAATTATATAATCTATTTTTCCTGCACCTAATTTACTTGTTTCCTTGTCCCTTGAAATATATAGTGGACTTTGCATAGTTCCAACTATTTTCAATTCATCTTGTTTTATCATATCATTTTGCTCATTTTGTTCTGTTTCATCATCTTCAAAATCCATTTCTTCTATTTGAATATTATCACCTATTTGCTTGTGCATTTTTTCAAGAAAACTTGATTCTACTAAACATTCATTTATATTTTCAGGCATTTTACCATCTTTTAATATAGGCTTATTTATATCATCAATAGACATTAATTTTACAACTAGTTCTGTATTCTCATCATTTAAAATAACATCTTTACTGTATTCTCCATATACTTTTTCTATGCCATCTATTTGCTCCAATGCTTCAATATCTTCACTTGTTAAGCCTAAAGTAGATAATACTTCTACATCATATACATTTTGTTTATCATAAAAATTATCTATTGTATCTACCATATCTGGACTTGTGGCTCTTAAGCCCGCAAAAAAGCCTACTCCTAAAAATGCCATTAGTAGTATTGATATGAACCTTTTATATGTATTTTTTATTTCTTTAATACTATCTTTTAGTAATGCTCTTTTCACTTTTTTACCTTTCTTATTTCTATTTTTTCGTAATTGTTCTTTAGTTTTACTGGAAATTTGTTAGTTTCTTAATTTTCTTCAACTTTTATTATTCGACTACTACACTTTTTACCACTCAATTTCTTCAATCGGTGTAGGGTTTTCATTAACTTCTATTTTTTGTGCAGTTCCATTTTTAAAATGTATTACTTTATCTGCCATTGGCGATATTGCTGTATTATGAGTTATTATAATAACTGTCATTTTTTCTTTTCTACAAGTGTCTTGCAAAAGTTGTAAAATTTGTTTTCCTGTTTTATAGTCTAATGCCCCTGTTGGTTCGTCACATAATAAAAGTTTTGGATTTTTAGCTACAGCTCTTGCTATTGCAACTCTTTGTTGTTCTCCTCCAGATAATTGTGATGGGAAGTTCTTTTCTCTATTTTCTAGCCCAACTTTTTTCATAACAGTATGAGGGTCTAACGAATCTTTACATATTTGAGTTGCAAGTTCTACATTTTCTATTGCTGTAAGATTTTGCACTAAATTATAAAATTGAAATACGAACCCAATATCTTCTCTCCTATATCTTATTAATTCCTTATTTTTTAATTTATCTACTCTTTTACCATCTACTACAACTTCTCCAGAAGTTACACTATCCATTCCACCTAGTATATTTAAAGTTGTTGTTTTACCAGCACCACTTGGCCCAACTATTGCAATAAGTTCACCTTTTTCTATTTCAAAGTTAGTGTTATCCAATGCTTTAATTGTAACTTCTCCCATTTTATATTCTTTAACAACATTTTTAAATTCAATATATGCCATTTTTTATTCCTTTCTTTATGGACTTTTTCGAATACATTAGGGCACTCTGCTCGCAACTAGAGTGCCCCTTTGAACACTTAATTCTATCTCTTTTATTTTATCATATTAATTATAAAAATAAAATAAAATATTTGCTTTTTTATATATTTATGTTAAAATATATGCTAGCAAATTAAAAACAAGGAGGAATACTTATGTCAAATGTATTTAAAATATTAGAAGAAAGAGGTTTTATTGAGCAACTAACACATGAACAAGAAATTAAGGAATTATTTCAAAAAGAGAGTGTTCCTTTTTATATAGGCTTTGACCCTACAGCAGACAGCTTACATATAGGTCACTTCATTTCTTTAATGGTTGCATCACACATGCAAAAATGTGGTCATAAGCCAATACTTTTAATTGGTGGTGGTACTGCAACTATTGGAGATCCATCAGGAAAAAGTGATATGAGAAGAATGATGTCAAGAGAAGAAATTGACCACAATGTTGAATGTTTTAAAAAGCAATTTTCTAAATTTATAAGTTTTGAAGGCGAAAATGCTGCTATTATAGTTAATAATGCAGATTGGCTTTTAAATTTAAATTTTATAAATTTTGTTAGAGATATTGGCTCTCTATTCTCTGTTAATAAAATGCTTACAGCTGAATGTTATAAACAAAGAATGGAAAGAGGTTTAACTTTCTTTGAGCTTAGCTATATGTTAATGCAATCTTATGACTTTTTAGTTTTACATGATAAATATGGCTGTAAATTACAAATGGGTGGAAATGACCAATGGTCTAATATATTAGGTGGAGTAGATTTAATTCGTCGTATTGGTCATAGCGATTCTTATGGGTTTACTTTCAAACTTCTTACTACTAAAGAAGGTAAAAAAATGGGCAAAACAGAAAAGGGTGCTTTATGGCTAGACCCTGAAAAAACTTCTCCTTATGAATTTTATCAATATTGGAGAAATATTGCAGATGAAGATGTAAGAAATGTATTATGCTTACTTACATTCTTACCTATGGAAGAAATTAATCGTTTATGCGAGTTAAAAGATGAGCATATCAATGAAGCCAAAAAAGTTGCTGCTTTTGAAATTACAAAGTTAATTCATGGCGAAGAAGAAGCTAAAAAAGCTGAGGAAGCTGCAAATGCCCTATTTAATGGTCAAGGAAGTTTAGATAATATGCCTTCTACAGAATTAGAAAATAAAAATATATCTATTTTAGATGTTATGACTCAAATAGGATTTGCTCCTTCAAAAAGTCAAGCAAGAACATTAATTTCACAAGGTGGAATTTCTTTAAATGATGAAAAAATTACTGATATTAACTATACTTTATCTGATTCTGATTTTAAAGATGGTTTTGCAATTATAAAGAAAGGTAAAAAAATATTCCATAAATTAGTTTAATTATAAGTAAAGGAAGAGTTTTTCTCCTCCATATATAGAGAGAAAACAGAGTTGCTATTTATAAAGCAACTCTATTTTTGTTTTTGTTGGTAATTACAAAAAACAAATAATTCTTAATAGAATTACTTGTCTTTTATTTATATAAAAAACATATTTATTCATTATCTGAACCGCATGCAGAAATTGTTGCCAATGAATCTCCCAGTTGAGTAAAAAAAGCAGACAAAATATTTAATTCTTCTTGTGTTTTATCTTTTGCAATTGCGCACGCTAAAGTAGAAATAAAAGTTACAAATTCACAAGAGTTCATATATAATACCTCTTTATATTATATGTAATATATAAATAAGAAGTGCATAAGTCAACAAACTACTATTTTTTTAGAACATACACTAACCATTTGTTGCTACTATCTCCACCTTCTTTGTGAAAATTACAAATTTTATATCCAGTCTTTTCAATAAGCTCATTTAACTCTTCTTCTCTAAAATATTTATAATAACGTTCTACTCCCATGTGATATTCGTTAGAAAAATCTACCCATTCTTCATCTACATCTCTCGTTTCTCTATTAATACAATTGAATATGAATATTCCTCCATCTTCAAGTATATCATGTACTCTTTGTAAAACTCTATATACATCTTCTTTAGTAAAATGAACAAATACTCTCCAACATAAAACTGCAGAATATCTTTCCTCACATTCATCTTCTAATACATTAAATTTAATTGTTTTTAATCCCTTTGACTTTATTGCATTAAGAAAATCTTCTGCTACATCACTTGCAGTTACATTATAACCTAAACTCTCAATATACTTTGCATTTGAACCATCTCCAGATCCAATTTCTAAAACCTTTGCTCCTTTAGGTAATACTTCAATATTATCTTTAATAAATTTCTCTAATTTTTCACGTTTGCGTTTAGCTTTATCTGGGTCAAGATTATCATGTTCAATACTTGTTTTTAAATATTTACTAGCGTTTTTTTCATATACTTGAACTGTTTTTTCATTTTCTTTACTCATATTTTATAATTTCCTTTCCTATAATTTATTTAAACACATAAATTTTATTAGTTTTGCATAAATACTTCTTGATTTTTAATTAAGTCATAGCTTACCAATTCTGTACCTTCCAAATTTTCTTTATTCATATCTACAGCTGTAATTTGACTATTTTCATAAGTCTTATAATAATAAATTCCTTTATCCATATTTGCACAAGAGCTATAAATAGTTATTTCATATTTATCTCCTCCCATATGAACGCAACCTCTTTGTTGATATACTGAACCTAATATATGAAAGAATTGGCTGATACTTTCTATTTCTGAACTACCTGATATAGAATTCATTTTAGTAAATGTTGCTTTTACAAACCTTGAAGCAGAAGATAAATCTCCTGGTAAGCCCATGGCACCCATACCCCTACTATAAGTTTCTAAATTTAATTGCTTTGAAAAATTATTTACAGGCTGTTCTGTTGATAAACTCATATAATTGTTTAAATTAAACATGTGAATATCAAATGTAGGATTATTAGTAAGCACTCCTACTGGATTATCATATATTTTAAGACCGTCTTTAACACTTTCTACTGTTATAGATGATTCCTTGTCTGAAATAATCCAATGTAATGGAGATACTGGTAATTCATTACTGAAATTAATTAATTCTATATTTATATTTTTTAATAATTCCTTTGCCTCGCTTATATTTGAACATTGTGATAATACATATGGAATAAACTCAAATGGTGCAATATTTTCTTTATCTATAGCTTCCTCTTTATAGTCTGCATTGCCAGGAAAGTTTAAGCCTGCCATTCCCAAACCTTTTTCATTAATAGCATCATAATAAAGTGGATAATTATCTGCTACATAAGCCATTCCTATCATTGCATAATGTTTATTTATGTTTTTTACTTTTCTAAATTTAAATTCATAATTTCTTGGTGTAATTGTAACTGTTTCTTTGTACGAATATTCTAAATCTAAATTTCTTCCAAAATAATGATCGTTTGTATAATAAGTTATTGCTGTACACATATTATATTCCTTGTATAATATAATAAAGTTTAAAATTTAATATATTATACTTACCTTTCTCCATTAATTATTTTATTTTTA
>CANQDO010000046.1 GCA_947593355.1 uncultured Clostridia bacterium
ATTTAAAATAAAATATTAAATAAAGAATATGTTTATAAAATCTATATTAAATAAACCTTATAAACATATTATACGAGAGAATTAGGTCATGAATATGGAACAACTACAAAAAGGCCTCGTAGATGTGGCTGGCTAGATTTAGTTGCTTTAAAATATGCTACTGTGCTAAATGGAATAACAGGTTTAGCTATTAACCATGTAGATACAATCGGAAAATTACCAGAAATAAAGCTATGTGTAGGTTATAAAAAGAATGGAAAGGTAAGTATGCAATTTTCAACAGATGCAGACTACCTTGCAGATTGTGAGCCTGTATACGAAACATTTGAAGGAAATTTTGGAGATATAAGTAATGCAAAAACAAGAGATGAATTACCAGAAAAAGCAAAAGCATACTTAAATAGAATAGAAGAAGTTGTGGGTGTCCCTGTTAAATTTATTGGAACAGGTGCTGGAAGAGACTGCATGATAGTATGCTAAAATGAAACATAAATATGGAGGAATACAAAATGAAAGAAATAATAATAGCTTCAGGAAATAAAGGAAAAATAAAAGAAGCGCAGGAAATATTAAAACAGTATAAAATAATTCCAATGAAAGAATTAGGAGTAGAAGTAGAGGTCGAAGAAGACTCAGATACATTTGAAGGAAATGCAAAGAAAAAAGCAGAAACTATAGCAAAAGCCATAGGAAAGATGTGTATTGCAGATGATTCAGGAATAGAAATAGATTATTTAAATGGATTTCCAGGAGTTCGTACAAAAAGATGGTTTGATGGAACTGATAGAGAAAGAAATTTAGCTATTATTGAAAAATTAAAAGGTGTTCAAAAAGAGAATAGAAAAGTAAAATTTGTAACAGCAATAGCAATGTCAAATGGAAAAAATACAGTAGCAAAAATAGAAACAATGCAAGGTTATATAGCACAAAGCCCTAAAGGAGAGAATGGTTTTGGATTTGATGAAATATTTGAACTAGAAAATGGCAAAACTTTAGCAGAACTATCAGATATAGAAAAAAATAAAATCAGTAGTAGAAAGAAAGCTTTAGAGGGCATAAAAAAATATTTAGATGAAAACTTAAATGAATAATGTGATGAGGAAATATAATATAAAAAGTTTATGGTATGGAAAGATAGTATAGAAGTTATATAGAATATATGATATTGAAAGATATATAGTTAAGAGGTTGAAATGAACTGTTAAATGTTCTATTTCAACCTCTTATAAAATTGTGCAATAAAGAAAACAAAAATTCTAAATGGCCTATGCCTACCATTTAATGAAATTATATCATAACAAAACTTTTGTCTTCTCTATGCGAGAAAATTTCTATTCTGTCAACTCCGTGTGAATCGGTATTGTATGGAATATTCCATATTTCCAAATACCAATTATGAACATAATGTTTCATACGGACAAACCAAGATGCCTTTTTGCTGTCGATAGTAAGTACGCAACCCTCTTTTAACCATTCAAGTGGAATATAAATATCTTCCTCTTTAGTGGCATTAGAAGGATTATAGACTTTATCATTTATTCGACAGTAGCGGATAGGCTTTACAGCCGTACCACGCTCAACATCTTTTACGAATAGCAGATTAAAATCATCTAATGAGTTCATTATAATTAATCCCCCTAAAAAGATTTGGCATAGTAGTTAACGAGTAACAATCATCATCATATCATAAAGTTATGTAAAATGCAATATGTGAACATTAAAAATAGTTGTAATATTACCAACAAAATGATATTATAAAAATGTCTAAATAATAAAGTATTATAAATAGGAGGGATGCAAATGAAAAAAGCATTAAAAATAATAGGAATTATTTTAATTATACTTATAATAATGGTACTAATATTAATTGGTGTAGATTATTTCAGAGTACGTAATGGTGAAAAGCCAATATTAGAATTTATGACTCCGACAATAAAGGCTGTTGTAATAGAAGTAGATGAAAAAAGTATGGTTGTTATGGCAACTGAAGGTGAAAGTGGACTATTATTTTCAGGTTTTGGAAAAAATGGAAATATTGGCTTTAAGCAGGGACAAGAAATATTAATTTATTTTGATGGTTATGTAATGGACAGTTATCCAGGACAAATTTCAAATGTTGAAAAAATAAAAATTTTAAAAGAAGAGAGCGGTGTAGAAATTCCTATTGAATATTTGAAATATTGTTATAGTTCAGAATATAATGTTAGTGTTACAGTAAATGAATTCACAAATACAGGAATGGAACTTAGCGTAGTAGATACAAATGAAATACCTTATGAATATACTACTAGCTATAAAATAAATAAAAAAGTAAAGAATGAAAATTATACTGGAAAAGGAGAAAAAATAGGAGAAGATACAGAACATTCAACTTCAGGATATACTCGGAACAGGTCCTGAATACATATGGAAAGAATTAGATAAAAAGGTAAATATGGAAAGTGAAGACACAGCAGAGCCATTAACATATAATTTACCAAATATGACAGAGAATAATAATTATACAGTAGTTGGTTGGAAATTTGATTGGACAGAACTTTATGGAGAATTGGACGAAGGCGAATATACATTTATATTATCAACAAAGGATTCACTTTATATAAAAATTAATTTTGAAATAGATGATAAAGGTAAAATTGAATATGAAATAGAAAGTCCAAGAAAAGATAATTCAGATAAGTATACAACTAAAGTTACAGATGATGGAAGCGGAATCATTGTTGTAGAAAATATATTGAAAGACAATGCTAATACTGTAGAAAATAATGAGGTAAATTAAAAATAAAACTTTGAAATAGGTATTTATAAAATATAGAATAAAAAACTGAACAGTTAGTACAAAAGCAAGTGGTTTATTGAAAATTGCTTGCTTTTATGCTATCATATTAACGTAAATTAAAAGATAGAAGGGAAAATATTATGAGTTTTATAAATATAAAAATACCAAAAATAAAGTTTAAAAAATTAAAATTAGATAACAACATAATAGATGATTTACAATATATAGACTATGAAAAACTAGAAAGAAAAAATATAAAGCATAGAACTACACCATATGAAGATATGACAAATTATAAAACAGTAAAGGAGTTCTTTTTAAAGTCTATAAAAGAATATCCAAATAATCCATGTATATTAGAAAAGCCAAGTCATAAGGAAGAATACAAAACAATTACCTATAAACAATTTGGTGAAGATGTAATTGGACTTGGAACAGCATTAATAGATATATTGAAACTTAAAGGTAAAAGGGTAATTATAATAGGAGAAACACAATATGAATGGTATATTTCATATATGGCCATGTTATGTGGTGTTGGAATAGCAATTCCAACAGATAAGGAATTACCAGTAAATGAATTAACAAATATTGTGCTTCGTTCTAATGCTTCTGCAATTATTTATTCTAAAAAGTTAGAAGGTAACATTAAAAAGTTAAAAGATAAAGATTTGGGCATAAAATATTTTATAGAAATGAAGTCAAATGATGAAATAGATGGAAATGAAGTAGGATTAAATTATTTAGTAGAAGAAGGAAAGAAATTAGTTGAAGGTGGAAAAGACTTTTTTGAAAAAATAGAAATTGACCCTGAAGAATTTAAAATATTATTTTTTACTTCAGGAACAACATCTAACTCAAAAGGTGTTATGCTAAATAACAGGAATTTGGCAGAAAACATTAATGCTGTGTCTGCTTATGTAAAAATATATCCAGTAGATAGATTATTTTCAGTTCTACCATTACATCATTGTTATGAATCTACAATAGGTTTCTTGTTGCCAATAGCAACAGGTGCTTCTATTGCAATATGTGAAGGTTTAAAATATATTGTACCAAATATTCAAGAAGCAAAACCTACAGGAATATTAACAGTACCACTACTTGTTGAAAGTTTATACAAAAAGATAAATGAAAAGATAGTAAAAAGTAAAAAAGATAAATTGATTAATACAATGATTTCTATTACAAATGCTTTAAAGAAAACAGGAATAGATATAAAGAAAAAGGTATTTAAAGAGATATATGATAATTTAGGTGGTAATTTAAGAATTATAGTATCTGCAGCAGCACCGATAGATAAAAAAGTAGGTGTATGGTTAGAAAATATTGGTATTAACTTTTTGCAAGGCTATGGTTTAACAGAAACAGCACCAATATCAGCATTAACACCAGAATATAATACATGTATTGGCTCAGTTGGAAAGCCGATTGTGCAAGCAGATGTAAAAATAGAAAATCCAAACGAAAACGGAGAAGGAGAAATATTAATAAAAACACCAACATTAATGATTGGTTATTATCAAGATGAAGAAGAAACTAAAAAAGCAATTGATGAAGATGGTTATTTTCATTCAGGAGATATAGGCTATATTGATGAAGAAGGGTACATTTTTATTACAGGTAGAAGTAAAAATGTAATAGTAACGCAAAATGGAAAGAATATTTATCCGGAAGAAATAGAAATGTTATTAGATAAGGAAGATGAAATAAAAGAATCTATGGTATATGGAAAAAAGCCAGAAGGACAAAGTAAAAAAGAAGAAAAAGAACTTATTATAACAGCAAGGGTAATACCAGATTATACTAAAATAGAAGAAATATATGGAAAGCTTTCAAAAGATGAGATTTATGATGTAATATGGAAAAAGGTAAAAGAAGTAAATAAAAAATTAACATCATATAAAGCGGTAAAAAGTCTTGAAATAAAAGAAGGTGAGTTTGAAAAAACTTCAACTATGAAAATTAAGAGGTATAAAGAGTTAAGCAATAAAAATTAGTATAAAAATGTAAGGGTAAGAGAGTATTTTTTAATATAAAAAGTAAAATTTATGAGGAAAAATTACAAATTTTAAAAAAATTGAAACTTTTTTTCGATAAATGGAACTATATAAGTGGAAATATTTTGAAGAAAAGTTGAGTAAATAACATATTTTGGAAAAAGTATTGTATTTTTTATAAAATGTAATATAATTAATGTACTTGCGAAGGTAAAGCAACTAAATTGAAAAAAATAATTTTTTTTCATGCTTATGTAGCCTTTTAGCAAGGCAAGAAAGGAACATATTTTAATATGGAAGAGAGCTTATATAGTATAGGAATCGAAAGAGAAGGGTTAAGGTGTGACGAAAATGGAAATTTATCTCAAAAACCACATCCACAAGCATTTGCGGATAGAAAGAAAAATAACTTTATAACAACAGATTGGGGAGAAGCACAAATGGAATTAAGAACTCCAGTCTGTAAGAGTACAGAAGAATGTTATGAAAAATTGAATGAAATTACAAATGTTGCTTTATGCGAATTAAATAATCAGCAGGAAGTTATGTGGCCATATAGTATGCAATGTATACTTCCAAAAGAAGAAGATTTTCCATGGGGAAATTATGGAACAGATATGTATGAATACGAGTATGAAATGTATTTATATAAAAAATATGGCTACAAAATGCATTGTATGTCAGGTGTACATATTAATTGTTCATTTAGTGATATATTATTTAAAAAAATAAAAGAAACATATAAAAATATACCACAAAATTTAGATGATGCATATTTTAAAATAATGAGAGTGTTTATGAAGAGAGCATGGGTATTAATGTATTTCTTTGGAGCGACTCCATTACAATTAGATGGAGAAGAAACAAGTAAAATATCAATAAGAAATTCAGAAAAAACAGGATTTACAAATACAAAAAAATTAGAAGTTGATTTAACAAATAAAGAACAATATATAAAATCTATAAGAAAATTAATAAGTGAAGGAACTATTAAAGTTGCTACAGAGCTTTATTTGCCAATTAGAGTAAAGTCCATGGACAAGCATGATATGCTTGCTGAACTTGAATCACAGCCAATAAATCATATAGAAGTTAGGTTGTGTGATATTAATCCTTTTGATAAATGTGGCGTAAATAAAGAGCAAATGGACATAGTAGTATTATTTTTAATAAAATGTCTTATTGAAAATGAGGATGATGTAAAAGGGTACGATTATAAGCAAATTGCAAAGGAGGGTTTTAATAAAGAGCAAATAGAGCAACTTGCCCAAGAATTAAATGCATATAAAGAAATAAATGATATATTAGAACTTGAATTTGAAGAAACTATTGAAAAATACCAAAAAGATATTCAAAATGGAGAAAAAACAATAGCTGAAAAAGTAGTCAATTTAGCTAATAATGAAGGCTTATTAAATGTAATTTTGAATTTTGCTAAAAAGTATAGCGAAGAAGCCGAAAAAATGAGGTATAAAATAACTGGACATGCCGAATTAGAGTCATCAACACAAATACTTATAAAAGATGCTATTTTAAGAGGGGTAGATTACGAAATTATAGATGAGAAAAAGAGTTTTGTGGAATTTAGAAATGGTGATGTAAGAGAATGTGTAATTCAAGCTACAAAAACTTCTAAAGACTCATATATATATCCTTTTATTACAGATGATAAAATGTATGCAAAAAGAATTATGCTAGAAAATGGCATAGATACTCCAGAGTGTATATACATTAATAAAAAAATGAGTAAAGAAAAAGTAAATAAAGTGATAAAGTCATTAGTAGGTAAAAAGATAGTTGTTAAACCTAGAACTACAAATTATGGTGATGGAATTACAATATTTGATAATCCTGCTAAAGAAGAAGCTTTGAAGAATGCTATAGAGTATGCATTTTCTTTTGATTCAGATGTTTTAATAGAAGAATATTTTAAAGGAAATGAATACAGATTTTTGGTGTTAGATGGAAAATGTATACATGTATCTTGGAGAAGACGTACAAGTGTTGTTGGAGATGGCGTATCTACAATACAAGAATTAATAGATAAAAGAGTACAAACTAAAGTTTATACAAGGTTTGATAAAGAAATAGTTATAAATCAACCTATGTTGGATTATCTTTCAGAGCAAGGTTATTCATTAGAATATGTGCCTCCAAAAGATAAAAGAATATATCTTCATAAGGTTTCAAATACAAGTAAAGGCGGGGAAGCAGTAGGAGTAAACGATATAATGCCAGATTACTTTAAAAAGATTGCTGAAAAGCTTGTTAAGGCTTATAATGCAAAAATATGCGGAGTTGATATTATAATAGATGATTTAAATTCAACAGATTATAAAGTTATAGAATTAAATGATAATCCGGGATTTCTTGTAAACGAATATCCGGTTGAAGGCGAAGGGGCAAAAGTTGGAATAATGATACTTAAATTTTTGAATTTAATACAAGACTAAAAAGTAAAAAATATATAGAAAATTTTCTATATATTTTTTTTACATGTAACCTTTTTTTAAAAAATGGTATTATATTAATGAAAGTGCTTTTATAGGAGTTTAGATCTAAATTGAATGATAATAAAATAATTAAAGATTTTAAATGTAATAATAACTTAAATATTGAGAAAATAATAGAAACATATAATAACTATCTCTACACAATTATTAATAAATTTATTTCTAATCAAGAAGATATAGAGGAAGTTTTATCAGATGTATTTATTGTATTATGGAATAATTGTAATAATAACAAAGTTGATGAGAACGTGAAGATAAAGCCATATTTGGTAGGAATAACTAAAAATTTAGTAAAGAAAAAGTATAGAATTTACAATATGCAAATTTCTATAAAAAGTATGGATGAATTGGAAGTTGAAATTCAAGATAATTGTGATATTTCGGCATTGGCAGAGAATAATGAAAAAAGTAAAATTATTCTTGAAGTACAAAATAGTATGAAAGAAGAAGAACAAAAGATTTTTATTATGTTTTATTACCAGAACCAAAAAGTAAAGGATATTGCTAAGATTCTTAATGTATCGGTTTCAAAAGTAAAGATAGTGCTACATAGGTTAAGAAATTTAGTAAAGAAAAAATTGAAAGAAAGAGGGTATGACTATGGAAAATAATGAACTAAATAAAATAATAATAGATAAGGTGAGGAGTAAAGTAGTTGTATCTAATTTAGAAAGAGAGGAAAAAATGAAATTAAGTAAAAGAAAACAAGTTATTTCAATAGTAGCTGTATTAATGGTATTTTTATTAGGAGGAGTTGCTACAGTAAATGCTGCAAC
>CANQDO010000047.1 GCA_947593355.1 uncultured Clostridia bacterium
GTCATGCAAATTTTTATTTATTTAAAAATATTAAAAAAATTTTAATATTTCTATTGACAATTAATAGTTAGTCTCCTATTTATATAATTGATTTTTCTTTATATATTCTTCAACACTTTTTGGTAATAAACCTGCTACACTTTCACCATTTTTTATTTTGTTTCTAACAAATGTAGAACTCATATTACTTTGTATTTTGCAATTTATCTTTTTAATATTACCTTTATACTTTTGTAATAAACTATTTGCACAAATTATATCTTCTAATTTATCAGCATCTCTTTCTATTACAATTATTTTAAAATTTTTTAAAAGTTCTTCCGGTAACATCCACGTATTAAATTCTTTTAAATTATCTGTTCCCATTATAAACCATATTTCATATTCTTTATATTGTTCTTTTAGTATATTCAGGGTTTGAATTGTACGTAACTGCTCTTTACTTTTCATTTCTATATCAGATACTAATAAATTTTCATTTGTACTAATTGCCAATTTTATCATCTCATATCTGTATTTATTTTCTACTAAATTCAATTTTTCATATTTGTTACTAACTGGCACAAATACTACTTTATCTACTTCTTCAAATTCATTCAGCACACTTTTTGCTATAGTAAGATGTGAATTTAATATTGGATTAAATGAACCTCCATATACAGCTAAAACCTTTTGCTTTTCCATAATACCACCTGCCTTTTTTGTTAGTATCATTTTATTAATAAGTTTGTTATTATTATATTGATAATATGTGTTTTTGTCAATATCTTTTTCAAAATTTTTATAAAAAAATAAAAACTCCCAGAGCAACCTCTAAGAGTCTTTATTTTTAATCTACTTTTTCAAACATATCTTTTCCGACTCCGCAAATTGGGCAAACCCAATCATCTGGAATATCTTCAAATTTTGTTCCTGGAGCTATTCCTCCGTCTGGATCTCCTTCTTGTGGATTATATATGTACCCACAAGCTAAGCATTTGTACATATTCTTTCACCTTCTTTCGTTCTTTATTTTGCTATTCTATAAATCTTTTAAATTTATATTCAGTTATTTATAAATATTTCAAATTACTTTGAAAGTTTTTTATTTATTATTAATTTCTTCTGTTTTTTCCTCTTCTAATGATTCTTGCTTCATTTTAAAGAATTCTTTATAGCCTATACATATTACTGCAATTACCATAAGTGCAAATGAAATAGCTTTCCATATATCACTTTCAAACAATATTACTGCAAACATTCCACAAACTACACAAATTCCATATAAAAACAATACTGCTTCTTTTTGTGAAAAGCCCTTTTCTATTAATTTATGATGTAAATGGCTTTTATCAGCTTGAAATACTGCCTTTATTGATTTTCCTTTTACTATTCTCCTAACAATTGCCGTTAATGTGTCGAATATTGGTAAACCTAAAACAATTATTGGTAAAACTACTACAAAAGCTGTTGCTGTTTTGGCTATACCTAAAATTGAAACAATTGCCAAAGCAAAACCTATAAAGTTTGAGCCAATATCTCCTATAAATGTTTTAGCAGGATTATAGTTAAATGGTAAAAAGCCTGATATTGCACCTGCTAAAGCTGTTATTATAATTATTGCAACTAATGGTGATTGATTTAAAGCAAATATTATTAGTAAAGACACGCAAGAAATTATTGCAATTCCTGAAGATAAACCATCTAACCCATCTATTAGATTAATTGCATTGGTAATTCCTACTATCCAAAATAATGTTATTATTGTTGATATTATATTATTTAAAACTATATTTCCATCTAAAAAAGGTATATTTAAATTTTCTATTCTTATTCCGCACAATATAACTATAGTTGCTGCTATAACTTGTCCTGTTAATTTTGTTAATGGATGAATACCTTTTATATCATCAAAAAAACAAAATATACTTAATACTATTATTCCACCTAAGAACCCTAATAATTTTAATGCATAATTTTCTGGTCCAAATATATCTATATTTCCTTCTATTGAAGATGTTATAAGTAAATATATTGTAGATATAAGAAAACCTATGATAATTGCTGGCCCACCAAATTTTGGCATTGGTTTATTGTGCATTCTTCTTTCGTCTTTCGGTACATCTACTGCACCTATTTTTCTTGCTATTTTAATAGTATGTGGCGTTAGTACAAATGATGTTATAAATGCAAGTAAAAAAGCTATTGCTATATCTCCCCACATAGGCTACCTCCTATGCACCTTAATATATCACAATAGCTTTAATATTACAATAATTTTTATAAATTTTTAATAAGTTACATGACTTTCTTTATAATTTATAAATCCAATTTAGTTTGAGTATATATTTTAGCAACTAAGCTTAATTGCCTAATATTTTCTTCAGATATAGAGAATGAAAAGATTTTTTTAGCTGGTGCCATAACAATATATTTTATAGCATTTTTTGTCGAATCTGATATTTCTACTGCCGAAGTGTCTTGTTTTGAACAAGCTGAACATTTAAAGCCGTTATCCATAAAACTAAAATGTGAAATTTCATCTTCTCTTCCACAATTTACACATTTATCTATTCTTGGTGTAAAACCAAGTAAACACATTAACCTAATTTTAAATATTGAAAGTACTAAGTCTAAATTAGTATCTGTTTCAGATATAACATATAATGTATTTAAATATAATTGCAAAATTTTATATGTATTTTGATTCTCATAAGTTACCTCTTTAATAAGTTTTGTTGCCTCTGCAGCATATTGCAACTTATCTATATCTGTTCTAATATTGTAAAAAATTTCTATTGTATCACATGAATTTAATGTATATGTATTTGAGCCTTTAAATAACATATATTCTCCAAAACACAAAAATTGGGTTCCTGCCATAAGCTGACTTTTTGGTCTTCTTGCCCCTTTTGCAGCACACCCAATTTTACCATTTGGAGTAAGTATTGTTACCATCTTGTCAAAATCTCCCATATTATTTTCTGCAATTATTATTCCTTTTGTTTTGTATACTGCCATTTTTTCTCCTTCTATTTTTATTTTTCATATCTTATTTCTGCATCATTGTATCTATTCCTATATTTTCTCCTAAATTGTTTTTTATTCTTTCAGTTTTTTCTATTTCCATTAATTGAGGGTTTATTTCCAATTTCTTTTCTACATTTTCTATTTCTACCAATTCTAAATAAGAATTTATATCCCCTGTATTCTTAAACGTGTTCCACGCCATCTGTTTTATCATACGCAATCAACTCCTTTAATGTAAAGAAAATTTTGTAAATTTAGTTACATTTTCTCTTTAATTTTATCTTTTGCTTTTATTAAAATTTTATACTTGAAATTTTTGGAATTCTAATTCAATTTGAATTTCTTTACTATTGAATTATCATTAAGCCAATCTTCTTTTACTTTTACCCAAATTTTCAAATTTACTTTTGTATCAAGTATTTTTTCTAAATCCTCTCTTGCATATGTTCCTATTTTCTTTAGCATACTTCCTTCTTTTCCTATTATAATTCCTTTATGAGAATCTCTTAAGCAATATATTGTTGCCTCAATATCATATATTGCTTTGTTTTCTTTAGTTTTGCGTTTTTTCATTTTTTCTACTTCTACATATATACCATGTGGAACTTCATCATCTAAAAGCTTTAATGCCTTTTCACGAATCATTTCTTCTGCAAGTTGCCTTAAAGTTTGATCTGTATACTTTTCTGTATCATAATATGCAGGTCCTTCTTTTAAGTTTTTTTCTATTTCTACTAGTACATCTTCTAAATTTTGTTTTTGCGTAGCAGATATAGGAACTACCGCTGAAAAATTATATTCTTTGCTATATAAAGCTATTATTTTAAGTAAATCTTCCTTATTTTGTACCATATCTATTTTATTTATTATTAGTATAGCTTTCCTTCCAGATTCTTTTATTTTGTCTAATATTCTTTGGTCTCCTCTACCTATTTCCTTTGAAGTACCATCTATTACAAATAAAATAACATCTACATCCCCTATAAAAGTAAATGCTGTTTCTATCATAGTTTCACTCAACTTAGATTTTGGTTTATGAATTCCCGGTGTATCTATAAAAACAATTTGTGAATTTTTTCTATTTACTATTGCTTTAATTGCTGTTCTTGTAGTTTGAGTTTTATTTGCAACTGCTGCTACCTTTTCACCTACTAATGCATTTAATATTGTTGATTTTCCTACATTAGTTCTTCCAACTATTGATACAAAACCAGACTTGAATTTTTCCTCCATTTTTAATATTTCCTCCTCAATTTCACATAGCATATTATACTATTTTTAAATTGCTAATTTTGTAGAAATTAGTATTTTATATAATTTTTTCCTATTATATCATTTTGTTTTTACTTTTTCAAATTAAAAAAACGCGTTTTATACTTATTTTAAGTATAAAAAACGTTTTATTTAACCTATTCTTGAGTAGTTGTAGTATTACCTTCTACTACATTTGCATCTATTACTTCTTCTTCTCCTTCAATAGCAATTTTAGAATCTATTGGGCAAATTTGAACAAACGTATTTCCATCATTTACTTGTATTTCATTTCCTTCTAAATCTTTATACACAGTTTGTGCATCTCTTGCTGACTTTTCACAAGTAATTTCAATAGCTCTTCCATTTGTAATGTAGTACCCATCTAAAGTTCCTATATTACTTAAAGTTTGCCTTCCTTTATTTTCACCGTCATTTAAAGTAGTATTCTTACATTTTGTTATTATAATATTTTTTACTCTAACTTCTTCATTATTTAACCAATCTACTTGTTTTTTATTTCTTGAATATCTTATATAATTTTTAGTTTCTGGGTCATATTCATATTTTACAGTATTATTATATGAATATGGAATTGTTACTGTATCTGCTTTTACACTATCGCCCTCTAAATTAACTTCTTCTGCTGTATAATTTAAAACTGATTCTTTATCTGATGTTAAACTATAGCCTTTTTTCTCTGCTAATTTCTTTATTACTGCTGTACTTGTTACTGCATTGTGTGGAGCATATTTTCCTTTATCTCTCCAAAAGTCTTTTTCACTTTCATATATACCATGAATATTATCTACTCCTAATTTTGGTATATCACTTTGAGCTTGTGGGCTCCAACCAAAATGAACATATATTGCATCATGCTCTAAAGCATAATCTAGAAAATAATGTCTAGCACTTCTTATTGGACCAATTTTTTCTAAATCTATTTGATTTACTTCAGTAGATTTAAAAATTTCCATAAGTCTAGTTTCTCCACCTTCGACTATCATTTCATATACAATATATGCTTTACTTAAGCCTGCCTGTGGCATTGCATCTATATGGTTATCTATCATTACTGCTATTGGTCTTTCATTACCTAAAAAAGTTAATGGTACTGGGTCTGGTTCTTCTACTTCTATATTATCCTGCAAACTAGCTTTAGCTATTTGGCTATCCCTATCCATTTTTAATTTTAGCAAAATTAAACTTGCTGCCACTATAATTAATATTAATAAAACTACAACTAATATAGTTATTCCATTAGATTTATTATGTGTTTTACTCATTTTTAATAATACTCCTATCTTTTAGCCTTGCATTCTGCCTATAGCAATAAGTATTGCTATTATAACTGCATTTAATGATGAAAGCACAACTGCACCTGCTGCAACATCTTTAGCTATTTTTGCCATTGGATGAAATTTATTTGTACATAAGTCAACCGCTGCTTCTACTGCTGTATTCATAACCTCTGTTATTATAACTAGCATAGTTGCAAAACTTAAAAATATACATTCTACTATATTTAACTTAAAAAATATCATACATAAAACTACTATTACTGCTATTACTAATTGTACTTTAACATTTCTTTGTGTTTTTATTGAATACCATATTCCGCTAAAAGCCTTTTTCCATGCATCAATAAAATTTTTATTTTTTAGCCTTTCGTCTTCCATTTAAATTCCCCTTATTGTAATATTTTAGCTCTCATCTTTTTATATTCATTTTGTTTAATATGTTTTCTTCCTTTTGCCTCATTTGTGCCTTATCTTCTTCTTCCATATGATCATAGCCCATTAAATGATAAAAGCCATGAACAACCATATATGCTAGCTCCCTATTAAACCCATGACCATATTCTACTGCTTGCTCTTTTACTCTTTCAATAGATATTACTATATCACCTAAAGGTTCCCCAATAGGATTTTTTATTTTTCCATCTAGCATATTTTGTATTTCTTCTTTTTCAAACATTGGAAAAGAAAGCACATCAGTTTCTTTATCTATATTCCTATATTCTTTGTTTAATTTTCTTATTTGCTCTGGAGTTGTTAGTGTTATACTTATATACAAATTTAAATTTTGTAAATTTTCCTCTTTAAAGCATGTTTTAACTACATCATCTATTAATTTTTCATATTCTGCATTTTCTTTTAAATTTAAATATTCTAGTTGTAACACTTCCATTTTATTTTAGGAATTAGGCTTTTACAGTCTTTTTCCTGTTATTCACTCCCTTAATATATTTATTATTTGAAACATATGAATTTTTAAGTTTTCTCATTGCTCCTAATTCTACCAATTTTTCCTTGTAGAACTTTATTATTTTTTCATACCTTAATTCATTTGTTCTAACTTCTTGTAAATCACTTTTTATAAATAATATTTCTTTTTGCTTCATGTATGATATATAATCTGTATTCTTAATTTTTTCCAATTCTTTATATTTTTCCCAAAATACTTTATAAGTTTCCTTTGCAGAAGGCTTGTCCCAATAAATTTTAGTTGAAAGTAATTTTACATTATAATCTTCTATTAATTTTATTAATAAAGAATATGCTTTTTCTTGTTTCTTTATGACTCTAGTATCTACAATTAAACTTCTTACATCCTTTAAAAGTTTTATATAGCACTGCTCTGCTACTACTAATGGTAAACTATGCGTAAATAATTTTCTACTCATTGCTAAAAGAGCCATTCTTTTTTCTATTGTTTCATTTTGGTCTAACTTACCAATAGAATATCTTTCAAATTTTTCGTACTCATCAAGAATTTCCTTGTAAGTATCATCTTGGTCTTTTTCCATTTTTAATGGAAGTATATTTTCAATATATTCTTCAAGATTTATAAATATTTTTTCATATATTTCTTCTTTATTTTGGTATGTTAAATTATCTGCCAACTTTATTGAAAAATGCTTTAAAATACCTTTATATAATGTATCTACTTTTGATAAATAAAATTCATTATATTTTCCTAATAATTTTACTTTACCTAATTCTTTTACTGTTTCATAATCTAAATTTAATAAATATTTTTGTTTAGCATATTTATATTCAAGATATTCTGCTTCTTTTATATGGATTACTTCATAATACTTAGATAAAGCTTGCTTTTCGAAATCAGTAGCAGTGTCATTTTTTACCTTTTTATATATAGAATCCATTATATATTTATCTATTGCTTCTAAATACAAACTATATGCATCCTCATATTTTTTTGATAAGATGGCTTTCTTATCTTCTCTTTCTTGGCTTGCACTTTCGTAATTTTCGTATGCTTTAATCACATTATTTCTTTTCATTGAAATAAGCATACCATTAATTCCTATTTTAGTTGGAATTAACATTTTTGTTATAGTATTTGTTATTTTTGTAAAAAAAGTTTTATCTGC
>CANQDO010000048.1 GCA_947593355.1 uncultured Clostridia bacterium
TGATTTTTCCCCCGAGTAAAAAAATCTTTCCCCCTATTACGATAGTAACAAGGTTCTGGGGTACCCACTCAAAATCTTTGATTTTGTAGCGGGTCAGGTTCTTATTTTTTAATAAAATATTGATATTAAGTTTTTCCCCTAAAAGCAAAAATGTTTTCCCCTTATTTCCCCTTAATTGTGAGTTTTTAATAAACTATTTCAATTTTTCTTAAACTTATTTAAACTATATTAAATTTTTAAAAAATTCATCTGATTTAGTAATATCAATACTTATAAAATATAATCTTAGAAAATTAAGTGTTTCAAAAGTTGTTATTTTTATAGTAGAGCACTCGGCTACGAACCGAAAGGTTGCAGGTTCAAGTCCTGTCAGCTGCACCAAAGTTCTCAAGCGCATTTGAGAGCTTTTATTTTTTTATAAAGTATTAATTGTTAATTGACACTCAACATAAATATATGTATAATACTATTCATAATAACACATTTAAATTTAAGATGAGAATTTGTTTTGAACGAAAAAATTTAAAAGGAGGAAAAGTTTATTTTTGTTTTAAAGTAAACATGTCATCAATCAAATAAACAGGAGGGAAATTTATGCTGGGTAAAAGAGTTTATCAAATAGGTGATGTGGCAGAATTAAAATTCTCAGAAGTGCTTAAATCCTGCTATATTGACAGAACAGAAACTACTTTTGTCGGTAAATGAAAAACTTTGCTGAAAGATTTAAATCCTAGAAAAAATTCGAAACTTCCGCAAAAGAAACGCAGATGGTATAACTAAATAAACTTTAATCTTAAAGCACAAAACGCATGAAGTTTTACTTCATGCGTTTTATATGTAAATTTCTTTTTTCTTAAACTTTTACTGCTATTATAATTTTGGTAATATTTTACATTGCTTAATTTCTATTGAATAAGTTCACATAACATTGTATAATTGTGTTATATGATATCACGAAAGGGGTGATTTTGTGAAAAAATTAAATAAGTTTCTTTTACTTTTATTTATAATGTTTATATTAACTTTAACCTTTTCTACTAACGCCAATGCCATAACTTCTTATGATAGCCCAACTTTTAGTGCTGAATTTTATTTAGGTGCACATTCTGATTTGCTTGCTTCTTTTGGAAGAAATTATGGAACTGCATATAACCATTATATTTCTTTTGGTATAAATGAAGGTAGGCAAACGAGTTTATGCTTTGATGCTAAATATTATTTAAATACTAATGCTGATTTATTAAAGGCTTTTGGTGCTAACTATCAACTTGCAAATAATCATTTTATTACATTTGGAATAAAAGAAGGCAGACAGGGTAGCCCATATTTTGATGTTAAGTATTATTTAAATAATAATGCTGATTTAAAAAAAGCTTATGGTAATAACTATTTAGAAGCTTATAATCACTTTATTACTTTTGGTATAAAAGAAGGTAGACGTGGCAGTGAATTTTTTGACGTTAAATTTTATTTGAATAATAACCCTGATTTGAAAAAGGCTTTTGGTAATAATTATTTAGATGCTTATATTCATTATATTGTGTTTGGTATAAAAGAAGGTAGAAATCCAAGTGAAAATGTTAATATACGTTGCTATTTAAATTCATATGCTGATTTAAAGGCTACATTTAAAAATGATTTAAAGGGTGTTGCTGAACATTATTATATTTTTGGTATTAGAGAAGGTAGATATGCAAACCACAGGTATTCTGCAAATACAGTTTCTCCTACTTGTACAAATGGAGGTAAAACCACTTATACTTGTAATTGCGGAGATAGTTATATAGTAACAATTCCTGCTTTAGGTCATAGTGAAAAAGTGCTTTCTAAAGTTCCTGCAACTTGTACGGATACAGGTCTTACAGAAGGCAAGCAATGTTCTGTTTGTGGCACTATTTTAGTACCTCAACAAACAATTCCTGCCTTAGGTCATGATTTATCTACTAAAACAACACCTTTTACATGTACAGAAGATGGTAAAAAAGAAACTACTTGTTCTAGATGTAATTATAGTGATGTAGAAGTATTACCTGCTCATCATACTGTGGTTACTCTTCCTAGAAAAGAGCCAACTTGTACTGAAGAAGGATTGGCTTTAGGAACAAAATGTTCTGTTTGTAATGCTACCTTGTTAGAAATTAAGATACCTGCTTTAGGCCATACGCCTTCAGAACCTGTTGTTACAAAAAATGCAACTTGTGCTGATGAAGGTGAACTTTCTACTTATTGCTCTGTTTGTGATGAGCTAATAAGTACTCAAGCTATTGCTAAAGTTGCACATACCGATGGAGGTGAGCACATAGATGCTTTGGAGGCAACTTGTGATACACCTGGACATGAAGCAGGATTTAAATGCTCTGTTTGTGGCGAAGAAGTTGTTAAAACTACACCTGCTTTAGGACATCTTTTTACTATTACAGTGCTTCCTACCAAAGCTACTTGCACAAGCAGAGGTAATACGGGTGGAGAAACTTGCTCAAGATGTGGTTATTCAACTGCACAAACTATAGAAAAATTAGCTCATGATGAAATAGTAAATGTTGTTAAACAAGCTACATGTTCTTCTGAAGGTTATGCAAATATTAAATGTTCAAATTGTAATTATTCTTCATATAGAACTATACCTAAAACAGAACATTCTTTAGTGCCTATTACTGTAAAAGAAGCAACTTGTACTGAACCTGGATATTCTGGAAGTGGTGAAATTTGTACTGTTTGCGGTTATACAACAAGTGACGTGATTAAGGCTGAAGCTAAAGGACATACTCCTAACCCAGATATTCCAAAAATTCATACAGATTTTAAACATGACACTGATGGCTTTTCTGATGAATATGATACTTATACTTGTTTAACTTGCGGTAATCAGTATACTGAAATTACTAAAAAAGTAGAACATAAAACTTATAGAATGGTTGCTTATATGGAACAGCACGGAACTATTGGCTTGATAAATATTTGCTCAATTTGTCATGATGCTCATTTTGTTCAAAGTATTTCTAATGATAAATTGAATGGTCACCATCTTGTTGCTGTTCAAGGTAAAAAGCCTACTGATTCTAAAGATGGATATACAAATGGTGTAAAATGTGAAGAGTGCGGTGTTACAGTATGTTCTGAGTTGCATGTTTGGGGAGAATTTTCTCCTGTTACTGAACCGGATAGACTTTTGCATCCAGATATTCCTTCTTATGCAAAATATTATAGAACTTGTAAAGATTGTGGTAATTTTGATTATAGATCTTCTGAACCATAAAACTTTATTTAGCATTGTTTTATTTAAAAATTTATTAAATACACAATAAAAATGTCCAAAGAAATGACTGTGTTTTTAGTCTATTTCTTTGGATATTTTTATTTTATATCGTACACTTCTATACTTAAGTCTTTTATTGATGGGTCATATATTGATATTCCTTTATAAGTGAACCTTGAACCATGACATGGACAATCCCATGTTTTGTCTAAATTATTCCATGATAATTCACACCCTAAATGTGTACATACTGGTTTTACTATATATACTCTATTTTCTCTATCTCTGTATGCTCCTAATTTCTCTCCATCTATTTCTATTATTTTTCCTTCATCTTCTCCTAAATTATTTAAATGTGCTTCTACTCCTTTTAATTTATTTAAAATTAGCGAATTTCCTACTTCTTTTATCATGTTTCCTAATTCTTCATAATTTTTTATTGGCTTTAATCTGGTTGATTTAAATACTTCTTCATATTTATTTTCTTTTCCTAATATTTTATCTTTTATTATATTGGCTGCAACGTTCGAAGTTGTCATTCCCCATTTTTTATAACCTGTTCCTACATACACATTTGGCATTAAATTAGAAAATTCACCTATATATGGTATTTTGTCTAATGATATACAGTCTTCTGTATTCCACCTATATTTTACTTCACATTTTGGATATATTTGTTTTGCTTTTTCTTCTAAATATTTATAACTATTTTGTAAGTCTATTTTTGCACCTGTTTTGTGATCCATTCCTCCAAAAAGTACTAAACCGTTTTCTGTTGTTCTTAGTGATAATGTTGGATTTTCACTATTTATATACATTCCTGAAAATAATTCTTCTTTTGGATCTACTGCAACTATATATGATGTTTCTTGATACATTTTCATAAAATAAAATCCTGGTATGTTTATTATTGGGTAATGCGTTGCTAGTACTACATACTTGGATTTTATTACTTTTTCATCTTCAGATATTATTTCATATTTTCCATCTTTATTTTTTACATCAATTATTTTGGTTTGTTCGTATATTTTTCCGCTTCTTTTTATAATTGCCTCTGCTAAACCTTTTGCATATTTTACTGGATTAAATTGTGCCTGGTCTTTGAATTTTATTGCTCCTATTATTTGTATTGGTGCATCTACTATTTCTACAAATTCACTATCAAATCCTATGGAGTGAAGCGCTTTGACTTCATCTTTTATTTTTTTTAATTCTTCGTTTTTTTGCGTAAATACATATGCGTCTTGTTTTTCAAAATTACAATCTATATTTTCTTCTTCTATTATTTTTTCTATATTTTTTATTGCTTTTTCATTTGCTTTTAAATATTGTTTTGCTTGATCTTCTCCCACTGAATCTATTAAATATTTGTAAAATAATCCATGTTGACTGGTTATTTTTGCTGTTGTGTTTCCACTCGCATGACTACATATTTCACTTTTTTCTACCAGTACTACATCTTTGCCTTCTTTTGTTAAATAGTATGCTGTTGTTAGCCCTGTTAGTCCACCACCTATTACACATACTTGTGTTTCTATATTTTTTTCTAATTTTTCATAATTATTTTTTTCTACCGAATTACTCCAATATGAGTTCATAATAGCACCTCCATTTCTTGCTATTATGCCCATCTACTAATTTATGTATTCTATAATATTGGCTATTTTATTTTTTATATATTTTCTTCTTCTCTATATTCTAAAATATCTCCTGGTTGACATTTTAACTCTTTACATATATTTTCTAGTGTAGAAAATCTTATTGCTTTTCCTTTATTTGTTTTTAATATGGATAAATTTGCCATGGTTATTCCTATTTTTTCTGATAATTCTGATGATGATATTTTTCTTTTTGCCATCATTACATCCAAGTTTACTATTATTGGCATATTTTTTTCTCTCCTTTATTTTTGAGTTTTTATTTTTTATTTATTTTTTTATTTTATTTTTATATTGTAAGTTCATTTTCTTCTTTATATTGTATTGCTTGTTTTAATAATTCAGATAATATGTATAATCCAAGCCATGCTATTGTAAATACCCCTATTACTACTATTGAAAATATAGATTTTACAAAAAATAATCCTATTAAATATTCTATTGCTATTATTAATGAACATATTGATACTATTTTTAAATTCTTTACATTGCTCATTATAAATGGATTTTCTTCTTTTAATGATTTAAACATTTCTATGAATTTCCATACTATTATTAATGCAGGTACTCCTGATATATATAATAATATTAATGATGGTATGTATGGTAATGTGCCATTTATATTTAATGTGTACCATTTAAATAAAAATGGTAAAAATATCATTATTATTATTCCTATTGCAAATACTATTTGTAAACATATTTTTATTATATTTGATAAACTATTTTTCCCTATTATTTTCATTAAATTACCTTCCTTCTATTTTTATATTATTTTTTTATTTATTAATATTTTTTTTAATATATGTATTTTTCATCTATTTTTATTTTTTCTATTTCTTTTTTTGCATTTTCAATTGATATATTAAATTCTTGCCATTTTCTATCTTCATTATCTTTTTTTAATTCATAAAAATATTTGTGCATTATTTTTTTTATATTTTCATCTTCTACATTTAATAGCCTTGTCATTTCTGGTATGGCATCTGTTGATAAACTATTTATTAAATATATACAATCCACTGGTCTTTTATTATTTTTATTATTTAAATATTGGTCAATGTTTCTTTTTGCTATTAAATAATCTATATTTAAATAATTTACTGCTATATATGCACATGTTATTATTATAAAATATATTTTTATTATTTTTATTTTTTTATTTATTATATATGCAATGGTTGGAATTATCAATATTAATTCTGTTATTTCTATGGCATATACCATTAACCTTAAAAATGTGTATCCATATTCTTGCTCATATAAATTCATTCTTATCATTGATGATATTAATATAATTATTGTAAATATTGCAATTAATATATTCATTATTTTTGTATAATTTTTTACTGATTTATTTTCTTCTTTTTTATTTAAATTTGATATTAATATTATTATAAAATTTATTGCTGATACTGCCATTAATTGAAAGAATCCCATCCTTGCATATTCTGCATGATTTGTGCCACCATTTCCTATTTGTTCTATTAAATATATGGTTTGTGTTATTGTAAATATTAAATATATTATATTTAATATTGTTAATATTGTATTTAATATTATTCCTTCTATATTAATATTTTTTGTTTGATTTTCTTCTATTGGTTTATTAAATATGCTTCCTTTTTTTATTAAATTAAATATTAATGCTAATAAATATATAAATATTATTAATATTAATATTATTCTTATTATTATTGATGTTGCTGATTCTATATTTATATTAAATATTATATTTTTTATTATTCTAGATATATTTGAAAATACATTTTGAAATATTGCATCTGCTGATGTTAATAA
>CANQDO010000049.1 GCA_947593355.1 uncultured Clostridia bacterium
TCTAATAAGATTATGTATAGATGTCTAAAAAATATTGAAATCTTAGGAAATCCCCAAAATAAAAAACTCATAGAAAATTAAACTTTTGTTTGACAATTATTTGTTTGTATGATATCATATTGTAAAAAAATGAGGAGTGATATTAATGAGAACAAAAAGAAATTCACTAGAGTTGAACAAAAAGGAAAAAGCTATATTAAAATTTATTGAAACACAAATAAGTAAAAATGGCTATCCACCATCAGTAAGAGAAATAGGTAAAGCAGTTTCATTAAAGTCAACAGCAACAGTTCATGGATATTTGGCAAAACTTGTAGAAAAAGGTTATATAAAGAAAGAAGATCAAAAAGGTAGAGCATTAAGGTTATTAAGAGCAACTCCTGAAATGCCAAAAGTAAAAGAAGAAAAGAATTTCTATTTAGGAAGAGAAATGGTAGATGTACCAGTAATAGGAAAAATAACAGCAGGGGAACCAATATTAGCTGTAGAAAATGTTACAGATACATTTCCAATTCCAATAGACTTTGTAGGAAATAGTGAAAGTTTCATGTTAACAGTTAGAGGGGAAAGTATGATAGAGGCTGGAATATTAGATGGAGACTATATTCTAGTAAAAAAACAAAATACTGCTGCTAATGGGCAAATAGTAGTAGCATTAATAGGAGAAGAAGCAACAGTAAAAACATTTTATAAAGAAAATAATCATATAAGGTTACAACCTGAAAATAGTACAATGGATCCTATAATAGTTCCAAATTGTGAAATATTAGGAAAAGTATCAGGAGTATTTAGAAAAATTAGATAATAAGTGGGGAAAATTATGGAAAGAATGAAAACTTTTTTTAAATATCTACTTCTAATAGTAGGTTTCTTTATAGTTTCTCAAGTATTAATATATTTATGTATAACAACGGCATATAAGTATATAAATTTCGAAAGCACATCAGAACAATATGTAATAACCGGAGAGGCAAAGGCAAAAAATGTAGATGGCTTTGTAAAATGTACAGTTATGAATCCATATAATGAGGTTTTAAAGGGTAAATATATAAAAATAGATTATTATACGAAAAGAGAAACATTATTAGGAACAGACTATATAGAAATTGGAGAAATTGGCACAAATGATAAAAAAGAGTTTGAAATTAGCTTTGAATATGATCATGTAGAAAGTGTAAAAGCAAATATTGTAGATAGTAAAGAACAGTAATTAAATAGAACAAGAATGAAAGTAAAACGAAAATATGAATAAGGCAGAAATAAGAATAAAACAAAAAAGATAAATAAAAAAGAAACATGAATAAAACAAGAGTGCAAATAAAACAAGAATATGAATAAAAATAAAACAAGAATGTTAATGAAATAAATGTAGAAATAAAACAAGCTGTTATAAAATAGCTTGTTTTTGCATATTATAAGTATAATAGAAAAATATGTAAAAATTATAGCATATAGATTGAATTTTTAATTTAAATGTAATATAATTGCAATATAATTGTAACAAAAAGAAAACATAATGTATACTGAAAGGAAGATGCAAATGTTTGGTTTAGGACAAGATATAGGAATTGATTTAGGTACAGCAACAGTTATAGCTTATGTTAAAGGAAAGGGAATTGTACTAAGAGAGCCTTCTGTGGTAGCAGTAGATAATGAAACTAACAATGTTTTGGCAGTTGGAAAAGAAGCAAGAAGAATGCTTGGAAGAACGCCAGGTAATATAGTGGCAACAAGACCTTTAAGAGATGGTGTAATATCAAATTATACTGTAACCGAAAAAATGTTAAAATATTTTATAAGTAAAATATGTGGAAGGTTTTTATTTTCACCTAGAATTATGATATGCATACCATCACAAGTTACAGAAGTAGAGAAAAAGGCAGTAATAGATGCTGCTTCACAAGCTGGTGCAAGAAAAGTATATTTAATAGAAGAACCAATAGCTGCAGCAATAGGAGCAGGTTTAGATATATCAAAGCCATGTGGAAACATGGTAGTAGATATTGGAGGTGGAACAACAGATATAGCAGTTATTTCTTTAGGAGGTTCGGTAGCAAGTACCTCTCTTAAAGTTGCGGGAGATAAATTTGATGAAGCAATAGTTAAGTATATAAAAAGAAAGTACAATGTAATTATAGGGGAAAGAACAGCAGAAGAAATGAAAATAAATATAGGTTGTGTATTTCCTAAAATACAGGATTCTGAAATGGAAATAAGAGGCAGAGATTTAACAACAGGACTTCCAAAAACAATAAAAATACATTCAAGTGAAATGCTAGAAGCATTAATAGAACCAGCATTATTAATAGTGGATGCAGTACATTCAGTATTAGAAAAAACACCACCTGAACTTGCAGCAGATATAAGTGATAGAGGAATATACATGACAGGTGGAGGATGTTTAGTAGATGGACTAGACAAATTGTTACAAGAAAAAACAGGAATAAATGTTATGATAGCACAAGATGCAGAATCTTGTGTGGCATTAGGCACGGGAAAAGCACTTGATAATTTAGACAGTTTAGATGCTAAATCTAGAAAATAACTAAATATATAAATAGAAGTTTTATAAGAGATAAACTAGATGTTTTACTAGTTTTAGAAAATAAGATTAAATTATATAAATAAAAAGGTGGGAACTAATGAATAAAACAAAGAGAAAGATATTTGAAACATCTATGAAATTATTTGCTGAAAAAGGTTATGATGCAACAAGCGTAGAAGAAATTACAGCAACAGTTGGAGTAGCAAAGGGAACTTTGTATTATCATTTTTCTAGTAAAGAAGAAATTTTTAAATTTCTTGTAGAAGAAGGCGTAAAGTTATTAAAAAATAGCATAGCAATTAAAACAGACAAATTAACTAATTCTATAGATAAAATAAGGGCAATAGTTTTAATAGAATTAAAAGTATTATCAAAGTATGAAAGTTTTATGACCATAATATTAAGTCAAATTTGGGGAACAGACCCTAGAAGTATTATGTGTAGAAACTATGTATTTGAATATATACAAATGATTGAAGAAATTGTAAAAGAGGGAATAGAAAAAGGTGAAATTGTGGAGTCAGATCCAAATGTAATTGCTTCAGGAATATTCGGCTTTGCATGTGCAAGTCTTATATATAAATTAAGAAGAGAAAAAACTACAATAGAAATACAAAAACTATATGCAGAAATAGATAAATCATTTATAAGAAAGTTAGAAAGGGGACAATAATGAGAATATTAAAAGATTTTAAAATACCAAATTTCAAATTTCCTAAAATGAAAATGAAAAACATAGAAGACATTGACGAAGTAAAAGTAGATTATGAAGAATTAAAAAAAAAACATGAAGAAAATAGTCACAAAGATAAAAATAAAAATTATGTAAGAACAAATTATGAAACGATAAAAGAAGTATTTACAATGGCTAAGGAAAAGTATGCAAATGACGTATTTATTGTAGAAAAATTCAATCCAAAAGAAGAATTTAAAAATATTACATATAAAGAATTTGCAGATGATGTAATAGCATTAGGTACTGCATTAACTAAAAAATATAATTTAAAAGATGAAAGAGTCGTAATAATAAGTGAAAATACATACGACTGGTATGTTTCATATATAGCAATGCTATGTGGAGCAGGGTTAGCAGTTCCAGTAGATAAAGAGTTGCCAGGTAATGAAATAGAAAATGTTATAAATAGGTCAAGAGCAACAGCTGTAATATATTCAGAAAAGAAAAAAGATATTATAAAAAAACTACAAGATAAATTACCAACAGTAAAATATTTTATACAAATGTATTCAAATGATGAATTAGTTGGAAGAGAAGTAGGTTTTGATACTTTAATAGAGCAAGGGAAAAAATTGGTAGAAGGTGGAGATAACTCATTCATGCAAATACCAATTAATCCAGATGAATTCAAAGTTCTTATATTTACTTCAGGAACAACATCAAATTCAAAGGGTGTTATGATATCTAATAGAAATTTAGCTGAAAATATAAATGCAGTAAGTACATATGTAAAGCTAACAGAAGAAGATAGATTCTTTTCAGTATTACCATTACACCATACATATGAATCATCAATAGGATTTTTATTGCCAATGGCAGTGGGAGCTTCAATAGCAGTTTGCCAAGGCTTAAAATATATAGTTCCAGATTTACAAGAAACAAAGCCAACATGTATGTTAGCAGTTCCATTATTAATAGAAAATTTATATAAAAAAATAAATAAAACAATAGAAAAAAGTGGAAAAGCAGGTCTTGTAAATTCTATGATACACGTAACAAATGCACTAAAAAGTGTAGGTGTAGATATTAAGAAAAAAGTATTTGCAGAAATTTATTCAAATTTGGGTGGAAAGATAAGAATAATAGTTTCAGCAGCTGCGCCAATAGATGCAAAAGTCGGAAAATGGGTACAAGATATAGGAATACAATTTTTGCAAGGCTATGGTTTAACGGAAACTGCACCAATAGCAGCACTAACACCAGAGTTTAATCCGAAGGTTGGCTCTGCAGGAAAAGCAGTAAACTGTGCAGAACTTAAAATAGATAATGCAAATGAAAAAGGCGAAGGAGAAGTTTTAATAAAAAGTACAACATTAATGCTTGGATATTATGAAGATGAAGAAGCTACAAAAGAAGTAATTGATGTAGATGAAAATGGAGATAGATGGTTCCATTCAGGAGATGTGGGCTATTTAGATGATGAGGGATTTTTGTATATAACAGGCAGAATAAAAAATGTTATAGTAACACAAAATGGAAAAAATATTTATCCAGAGGAAATAGAATTATTACTTGGAGAAATACCAGAAATAAAAGAATGCATGGTATATGGAAAACCTGAAGAAGGTGAAAAGGAATTAACGATATCTGTAAAAGTAATTCCTAATTATGAGGAAATAGAAAATTTACACGGAAAAGATTTAACTGAAAAAGAAATATATAATATTATTTGGGAACAAATAAAACAAGTTAATAGAAAATTAACCTCCTATAAAGCAATAAAAAATCTAGAAATAAAGAAAGATGAGTTTGTAAAAACGACTACAATGAAAATAAAAAGATATGTAGAAATAAACAAAGATAAGTAGAATTAATACCAAGGAATATGCGAAGAAGTGAAATTAAGTGAATGTTGGAAAAGCGTGTGAAACAAACAGAATTAGTTAAATGTTTGGAAAAGTATGCGAAATAAACAAAATTAAGTAAATATTGAACGTAAAGTTAATACAAAAACATAAATTACTTAATTAGTTAATAAACAATTAATTTCCTAAATATGTAAACTAGAAATATTACAATTGTTTAACATTTACGGAAATTGCACTTTGGGTATTGACATTTATAAATATTTTGTATTAAAATGAAATAGAAGTCAAATAAAAAGGTATTATAAATCATATTGTAGCTTTTTGTAGAAAATTATAATATGATAATACATATGAAAAAAGGAGGAGAGTTTACAATGTCTAAATCTGGCATAGTAAATGTGAGAATGGTAATCACAGAAGAAAAAATATTATCTAATATAGATAAGGTTCAAAGAATGATTAATCCAAATAGTAAGAAGCAAATTATTCAATTAGAAGATGATACTTACTTTAAGGATTTAATAGAATCAATAAAAACATATTTAGTAGAATATCCAAAAAAGAAAAGTTTTCCTGCTAGTGTATATAAATCAGCATATAATTTAGTTGAGTATGCAACAAATCAATTTGAAGAAAATACAAAACAAATTGAAGATTTGATAAGACAAAGAGAATCTAATATTACTTCAGCTAGATTATTAAAAGACGCTTTAGAAGTAGTAGAGAATAAAGAAGACGGATGGAAAAATACTGTAAAAGAAATAGAAGATAGATTTCCAGGAGATATAATAGATACATTACAATTAATAGGAAAATCAAAAACTACAGATAACCAAAATTATCAAGATGCTGTAAAATTAATAAATGCAAGAATAGTTAATTTGGAATCTAATTTACATATAGAAATTGATATGGAAAGAATAGAAGACAGATCAAAAGCATTAAGTTATATAGGAATAGAAGTTGCTGATGCATTAAAACAAATACCAGAGCCAGAAGATTTACAAGATGTTACTGTTGAAGAAACAAATACAGTACAAACAACTACAACAACTGCAACTGTGGCTGCTAAAAATGCATATACAGATCAAACTACATTTGAAGCAAAACCATCATTATGGCAAAGAATTAAGCAAACTAAATTAGTAAGAGCATTAACATATGTTTTCAGAGTAAGAGTAGTTTTAGAATTACCATCAGCATTACCAGAAGGAAAGGAAGCACAAGATTAAAAGTTATAGTGCAAGCTAATAAATTTTATCGTGAACTTTCTAAAGAGTTCACGATAAATTTTGCTTAATAAAAATTTTTATAAAAATATTAATTAAAGTATTGACAACTTATAAATTATTAGTTATAATAAGTTTCGTTAGCAAATATTTGCTCCCTTAGCTCAGTTGGTCAGAGCAACCGGCTCATAACCGGTGGGTCCAAGGTTCGAATCCTTGAGG
>CANQDO010000050.1 GCA_947593355.1 uncultured Clostridia bacterium
TATTTATGTCCAAAAAGTGCTATTTTTAGGACTTTTATTTTTTATGGACTTTTTCCTATATTATTTTTCAACCTTATACCTTTTTCCATTTATTTATATTAAATACTTTTAACATTAAATATTTTACCATCAAATATTTTAACATTAAGCATTTTTTACCTTAAATGTTTTTAATCAATTTTACCTTTTATTCTAGTAATCAAAAATTCCATTTCCTATAAACTCTTGTAGTAATGAGTTCTTTGGCACATTTTCTATTCCTATTGGTTCAAAATATTCCAAAAATCTGCATAATCTCTTTGCTTCTGAATATTCTGGGCTATCCTTACTTATACCTGCGAACAAAGGAATTGCATAATTTCTTAAAACATTCAATTCATATATTAGTGATGTATTAAACATTGCGTCTGCTTCTTCTTGAAATGGGAATATATTTTTTTCTTCTCCTTCTGAAACCGAATACCATGCTGCTAAAGTTTTTTCGGCATCATAATTTCTAAATTGATTATCCCTTACCGTTCTTCTTATTACCCTTGTATCTGTTGTTGAAATTCTATTATAATAATCTATGTTAAGTACAGTTAAAGCACTAATATATATTTTAAATTTTTGCTCTTTTGGAATTTCTGGAGTTAGCTTATCATTCAAGCAGTGAATTCCTTCTATTACAAGTATTTCATCATCTGCTAAAGACATTTTTTCTCCATTGTATTCCTTATGTCCAAGCTTAAAGTTGAATTTTGGCATTTCTACCTCTTCTCCATTTAACAATTTTATTAAATGACTGTTAAATAGTTTTAAGTCAACTGCTTCTAATGCTTCAAAATTATAATTTCCTAATTCATCTATCGGCGTTTGATCTCTTTCAACAAAATAATTATCAACAGATATTGTTTTAGGCTTTAAACCATTTAAACGTAATTGTATTCCTAACCTTTTAGCAAAAGTAGTTTTACCAGATGATGATGGTCCAGCAATTAATATAATTCTTTTACTTTTATCCTGTGCAATTCTATCTGCAATTTGAGAAATTTTTTTCTCATGTAATGCTTCTGAAAGGAGAATTAATTCCTTCTCTCTACCTTCTCTTACCATTTTATTTACTTTATCTAATGTATAAAGTCCTAAAATTCTATAAATATCTTCATATTCTTGCAAAGACATTAACAATTTTTTTGTTTCTTTATATTCTTTAATTTCATTTGGATTTTTCTTATCTGGATACCTTATTAAAAATCCATCATTATATTTCATAATATCAAATAACTTAATATAGCCTGTTGATATTGGCATTACTCCATAAAAATAATTATAGTAATTTTCACAATAATATAACGAAAATGCTTTTTTTTCTTGATTCTCAATTTGCATTTTTCCTATTACAGTATTTTCTTTTTTCATAAACTCTATTGCTTCTTTTTTTGTCATTTCAACTCTGTGTATTTCTAAATCTTTACTAATTATCTCTTGCATTTTCTGTTTTACATTATTAATTACTTCTTCTGTTGGAATATTATTGTGTATTTCACAAAGCATACTACTAGATAATTGATAATTTACAGTTAGTAATAAGTCTGGATATAATTCTTTAAATGCTTTTGCCATTATAAATAAAAGCCCTCTTGTGTATATTCTGGATCCATCTCTAGTCGTAGTATCTATTAATTCTACTTGATCATTTTCCTTCAATTCATAATTTAAACTTTTTATTTCATTATTAACTTTACATGCTATTATATTTTTATCTTCTTCTAATTTTTCTGTAAAAACGTCCCTTACTCTTTGATTTTCTTCTATTTCCATAACAATATTTTTGTATACAATTTTCATTTGTTTTCCTCCTCGCTATTATTTTATATCATATATTGTAAATTATTACAATATAATTTTTCGTCTGTCCCAAAAATCCGGATTTTTAGAACCGTCCCCATGCATAATTTAAGCAATTTTGGAAATGATAAGAAAAACAAAATATACTTTGAAAGGACACTTATAATGAAAAATCTGATAGATTTATTAAAATGGCAACCAAAAAAAGAATATAACTTTTCAATTTCAGAAGCTCACTCTTCTCAAGATAATCAGGATAATGAAAATAATAGTTCTACAAATGAAACTCAAAATGTATTTACTTCATTGAGTAAAAATTTAGAGTATATAAAAGTAAAATATAACACTTTAATAAATAGCGATATTATAATAAGAGATTTTATTTTGACTGCTAGAAATAAACAATTTAAAGCTTTTTTATTATATATAGATGGAATGGTTGATTCTAAAATAATAAATGATTTTGTTTTAAGACCACTAATGATGAAAAATACAGCTAATTCGTTTGAGGGTGACCAAAATAGAGTTGTATCAGAATCTGTAACACATAACATTACTATTAGAAAGGTTAAAAAGTTTGATATTGTTGAATATATTTCAAGTTGTTTACTTCCTCAAAATAGTGTGGAGCAAACTAAAAGCTTTGATGAAGTTATTCCCGGTGTAAACTCCGGAAATTGTGCTCTTTTTATAGATACCGTTGATACTGTATTTAATATTGAAGTAAAAGGTTTTAAACAAAGAAGTGTAGAATCTCCTCAAAATGAAATAGTTATTCGTGGTTCACAAGAGGCATTTACTGAAGTTATTCGTACAAATACATCTATACTACGCCGTTTAATTAATAATGAAAATTTAGTTATAGAAGATATAAGTGTTGGAAAATTAAGTCGAACAAAATGTGGTATATGCTATATGAAAAATATTGCCAATTCAGATTTAATTGCAGAAGTAAAATATAGGTTAAATAATGTTGAAGTAGACTACTTAATTTCTTCTGGTCAATTACAACAATTAATCGAAGACGACAGTAGATATAGTCTCCCTCAAATTATAGCAACAGAAAGACCTGATAACACTTCTAATTACATTTTAGAAGGTCGTGTAGCAGTAATTGTAAATGGAAGCCCATATGTTCTTATAATGCCTGCTACTTTTCCAGATTTCTTATCGTCTTCTGAAGATATAAATTTAAAATTCCAATTTGCGAATTTACTTAAATTTATAAGAATTTTAGCTTTATTAATAAGTTTATTATTGCCAGGTATATACATTGCAATTACTACTTTCCATCAAGAGCTCTTACCTACCGAATTATTATTTGCAATAGTCTCTTCTAAACAAAATGTACCTCTGCCAATAATACTTGAAATAGTAGTTATGGAACTTTCCTTTGAATTAATAAGAGAGGCATCTTTAAGAGTTCCTTCTCCAATTGGTTCTACTTTAGGTATTATAGGAGCTTTAATTTTAGGACAAGCAGCTGTTGATGCAAATATAGTAACTCCTATTTTAATAATAATAGTTTCAATTACTGGTATAGCTTCCTTTGCCGTTCCTGATTTCTACATGAGCTTCCACTTTAGAATAGCTAGATTTTGGTATATATTTGCCGGATTTTTTGCAGGTTTTTTAGGAATTGGCATTACTCTATTTATTCATTTTGCAATTTTAACAAGTATAAAATCTTTCGGAGTTTACTATTTATCTCCATATATACCTGCAATGCATATAAACTCAAAAGGCTACTTCCTTTCCCCTATGTGGAAAAGAGAAAAGCGTTCAGATTTTCTTAATACTAAAAGAGAACGTAAACAAAAGCATATTAGTATGCAATGGAAATATCATAACGAAAAATAATATTTCAAATATGAAGAAAGGATTTTTGATATGTCATCAACTAAAATAAGCTCTATACAAGCAATAGCATTAGTTTTAATTGTTATCGTTAATCATTTATTATTAAGTATGACAAATAATATTACTTCATCAACAGGCTCTGCTTCAATACTAAATAGTATTTATGTGTTCATTTTTGCACTAGTATTAGTGGCACTAATTGTAAAATTGTATAAAAACTTTGCTGGAAAAGATATTTTAGACATTTCACAATTTTTAGGCGGTAAAATATTAAAAACAGTTGTAGGAGCATTATATATAATATATTGCGTATTTATATTATCACTAGTTATACGTGCACTTGCCAAAGATATAAAACTTATATATTTTAATGACTTCGAACTTGGAACTATTATATTTCTAATACTGCTTACAAGTGTAATTGTGTATAATTTTGGTCATTCTTCTGTATCAAAATGTGCTTTAATTGTTGTTCCTATTATGGCAATTATAATTTTAATAGTTGCCTTTGGAAATGCAGATAGATTTAGTTTTGAAAGAGTTTTCCCTTTATTAGGTTTTGGTGTAAATGAAACTTTCTTTATGGGACTTAGCAATATTTTTGCATATAGTGGAATTGGTATATTATATTTAATAATGCCTATGCTTAAAGATACTAAAGATTTTAAGAAAATAAGCTTTATTTCTATTATTATTACAGGAATTTTAATAATTTTGAGTGTAGGAAGTTTAGCTTTATCTTTTCCTTTTATTGAATCTATAACTGAAATATCTGAATTATTTGTAGGCGTACAACATATTTCCTTTGGACATGTTTTACAACGTGTTGATGCTATATTTGTATTAGGATGGGTTTTGGCAATACTTGCATATTCTAGTGTTTTAATAATGTTTATAGTTTTAGTTTTTAGCAAATTAGTAAACACAAAACCTGTAACACCAATGGCTATGGTATTTGCAAGCCTTGCTTTTATTTTCGCACTTCTGCCTAAAAATGCAAATGTTGTTTCATTTTTAGATTCTGTAGTTTACAAATACAGCAGTATAGCACTAATAATAGTTGGTAGTTTATTGCTCCTTATTTTTGCGAATATAAAATATAAAAAACTAAATAAAAAATCGGAGGTTTAAATGAAATTTAAATATATTGCATTAACATTAATTTTATTAACTTTTGCTTTTCTTCTTTCAGGTTGTGATGATGCAAAATCTGTAGACCAATTTTCTTATGTAATAGCTCTAGGATTAGATAAAGGTGAAACTAATAAACTTAAATTAAGTTTACAATTTCCTATTTCTGGTGGTTCTGAAGGAGGCTCATCTTCACAATCTTCAAGTTCTGTAACTTATAGTGTGGAATGTATTTCTATAGAAGATGGCATTAATCAAATGAATAACTATATAAATAAACCTATTAATCTTGCACACTGTGGCGTTATAGTATTTTCTGAAGAATTAGCTGAAGAAGGCTTATCTACTTTTGCATATACTTTAACAAATACTATAGAAGTTAGACCTGACACAAACATAATTGTTTCAAGGTCACCTGCTGAAAAATATTTAAAGAATGCTACCTCACCACTAGAAGAAGTTTCTGCCAGATATTACGATATTATATTATCTTCAAGTGAGTTTACAGGCTACACTGACGATATGACATTAAGTGACTTTTTTTACTCTTTAAATGACACAACTAAAGAACCCTCCGCAATACTTGGTAATGTCTCTACTTCGCAAACTTCAAAAACGAACTCATCTGACGAAACAAATAGTTATAAAGCCGGTGACACTCCAATATCACCTAGTGAATCAATAGAAAATTCAGGAATAGCCGTTTTTAAAGGAGATAAATTAGTAGGAGAATTAGATAACATTGAAACAATGTGCTATTTAATGGTAACAAACAGATTAGATAAATGTACCATAACTATTCCAAACCCTTTTCAAGAATCTGAAACTATAGATTTACAACTAACTTTACGAAATAACACAAAAAACACTGTTTATAGTTTAGACACTAACCCATATGTAGAAGTTCAAGTAAGTATGAATGCTCAAATTCTTTCCATGACTGAAAATGCTGAATACCTTAAAGATGAAAACTTGCCAATACTAGAAGAAGCTGTAAATTCTTATTTAGAGAAAATTATATCTTCATATTTGTATAAAACATCACAAGAATATCATTCTGACATTTCAGGCTTTGCTAAAGAGGCGATTAAAAAATTTTTGACATGGGATCAATGGATTTCTTATAATTGGCATGATAATTACCAAAATTGTTTTTTCAAAGTAACTGTAGACACAACTATTCGTTCTGGTAGATTATTCATTGATGCGTAATTTGATACTATTTAATACTATTTTTAGAAGAAAGGATTTTTAAAATGATTTTTGTTATTGCTATAACATCAATTTATATATTTTTTCAAGGCATTAGTTATTCTATTTATGAATTTAAAGATAATAAGAATAAATTGGCTGGTATTTGCATGATTATTTTGTCTATTATTTCGCTTATAGGGCCAACTGTAGTGTTTTAC